>DASXXO010000388.1:0-10677 GCA_036503045.1 Caldimonas sp.
CCCGTAGGCAATGCCGCTCGTGCAGCGCAGGCGCGCGCGCGCCTCGGCGCTCTGCTCGAAGTGGCGCTCCAGCCGCGCGGCCGAATCGGCGACGGCGGTGCCGGCGTTGTACTGGGCGTCGATCTCGGGCGATGACGTGAACGAAGCGAAATCCGGCAGAGCGCTCATCGCCACGAGTCTATGGGAGCGGCCCGAATTCCCCGCCCACGCCGGTCGGCCTAGACTCGAACGCGTCGCGGCGCGCAGTCGGCCGCGCTCCGTGCACCGAGGCCAAGGATGGATGTCACCGCACTCGTCGAGCCCGACCGTGTCCACAAGACGGTCTATACCGACCAGGAGATCTTCGACGCCGAGATGACAAGGATCTGGGAGAAGATCTGGGTCTACTGCGGCCATGAGTCGCAGGTCCCCAAGCGCGGCGACTACCACGCCGTGACGATCGGCCGCCAGCCGATGCTCATGATCCGCCAGGACGACGGCAGCGTGCAGGTGCTCTACAACCGCTGCCCGCACCGCGGCGTCCAGGTCGTCGGCAACCTGAAGGGCAACACCGGCAGCGCGCTCGTCTGCTCGTACCACGCGTGGAGCTTCCACCTCGACGGCAGCGTGCGGGCGATCCCGCTCGCCAAGGGCTACGAAGGAACGCGCATGACGCGCGACAACCCCGACTGCGGCATGAAGCGCGCGGCGCGCGTCGCCAGCTACCGCGGCTTCGTCTTCGCGAGCCTCGTCGATGAGGGGCCAACGCTTGCCGAGTTCCTCGGCGACGCCAAGATCGCGTTCGACGACATGTGCGACCGCTCGCCGCTCGGCGAGGTCGAAGTCGTGCCGATCTGCCACCGCATCATGCAGCACTCGAACTGGAAGTTCTTCATGGAGAACCAACTCGACGCGCTCCATCCCTCGGTGACGCACCAGTCGACCGGAATCTCGGCCGGCAGAGTCGAGAAGCGCCTCAAGGCCGAGCGGGGCGCGGCGCCGCTCTACTACCACTACCTGTCGACATTCGCGTCGAGCTTCGAGCAGTGGGACTCGGTGCAGACGATCAACTTCCCACGCGGCCACGGCATCCTGAAGGCCTACAAGGGCCTGCGCCCGCGCGACCCCGACACGCTCGAATACGAAGCGCTGCTGAAGAATGCCTACGGCGAGGCGAAGACGGAGGAATACCTCTCGCGCAGCATCCACCACGTCCTCGTCTATCCGTATCTCTCGGTGCAGTCGCCGCTACAACAGCTGCGCTGCCTGCGGCCGGTCTCGCCCGACAAGACCCTATCGGAGATCTGGCACTTCCGTCTCAAGGGCGCTCCCGAGGCGATCTACCGCAGGAGCCTCTGGTACTACAACCTCGTCAATTCGCCGGCGACGATGATCAACGCCGACGACCTCGAGAACTGGACCAAGGGCCAGTGGGGGCTGCAATCGAACGGCGGCGACTGGGTGAGCTTTCACCGCTACTTCGGCGACGACCGCGAGGAGAACGGCGTCACCTACTCGAACCACGGCACGTCGGAAGCGGTGATGCGCAACCAGTTCAAGGCGTGGTCGAACTACATGCAGGGCGCGTGAGCGAGGACGACATGGCGACGACCGGCGACCGAACGAAGAGCCGCGCGATCCCGAGCGCGGGACCCGACTTCGAGCATCTGCTCGCGCAGGAGGTGGTGATCGAGGCGGGCGAGGCCTCGGCGAAGACCGGCGCGCAATCGATCGCTCCTGACCATTCGCCGCGCGCGCCGGCGGTCGAGAGCACCGCTGACACGTTGCCGAGACCGGGGTTGCTCGTCTCGGCTGCGGCGGCGACCGACGTCCAGCGCGAGGTCGAGCAGTTCCTCTACCGCCAGGCCGAGCTCCTCGACGGCAAGCACTGGCAGGCGTTCATCGACCTGTTCGCCGACGACGGCGTCTACTGGATGCCGGTGACGCACGAGCAGACCGAGTGGGAAGGATCGCCCTCGATCTTCGCCGAGGACAAGCTGATGATGGAGATCAGGAAGGGCCGCGTCTCGCATCCCAACGCCTGGTCGCAGGCGCCGATGTGGGAGACCAACCATCTGGTCAGCCACGTCGCGGTCGAATCGGCGTCGCCGACGACGATCGCGGTGCGGTCGCGTTTTCACATGATGGAGCTGAGGCGCGACACGGTGCGCCACTTCGGCGGCAGCTACCGCCACACGCTGGTCCGCGACGCGAGTGGACAGTTGCGCATCCGCCTGCAACGCGTCGACCTGTTCAACGGGCAGGCGCCGTTCGACTACGTGCTCCAGATCTGGGTGTGACTCGCTGGCGGTGGACGATTGAGCTCGCGCGTGCAGCTCGTCGTGCCTGTTACATATCCCGGCGCCGGAAAGAACGGTAATCAATCGTGTGCGCGTGCGTTTTCGCACGCCAGCGGGCGTAGATTGCGCGCTCTCGGACTCGGAGCAGCTCGCACCAGACGCACGTGGACACCGCCCAAGCCGCCAGCCGGCTTCGATCGCTCGCGCAAGACGTCAGCAAGCGTTCGAAGACCGCGGTGCTGCGCGACGTGTTTCCCGACATCGAGAGGGCGATCCGGGCCGGCGTGTCGCAGGTCGTCATCCTCGACGAGTTGCGTGCACTCGGGCTGGCCATGAACCAGCACGCCTTCCGCAGCGCGCTGCGGCGGCTGCGCGCCGAACGCGCGACCACGCCGTCGTCCCCACAACCCGGCATGCGGACCGACTTTTCGGACCTGCCGTCGTGGAACTCGCGGCTCGGCGCGACGACCTCGCCCGGAGCGATGTACGACGCCGACGCGCTCGGCAGGCTGATCCGCGCGGCCGACAACCGCGACCGGCTCGGGGTCGAAGGCGGACGCCGCTGACGTCTCGGCGCCTCGACGCCGGTCACGCCGCGCTCAGGCGCTTTTCACCTCGATCAGGTAGAGGCCCCAGGGACAGAGCGCAAAGCGCTGCTGGAGCGGCCGATCCTTGAAGTCGGGGAGCCGGTCCGCGTCGTACACGGCCCAGAGCGGCCCGAGTCCGCCGATGCCCAAGGGCACGCCGTCGACCGAGGTCGCGACGATCATCCGGTAGCGACTCGCGTCGGCGAGGCTGACGCCCACCGCATAGCCGTCGAGCGCGCGCAAGGTCAAGGTCACCGCCGCGTTCGCGGCAACGCCGGTCGCGCCGATCACTGCGGCGAGCAGCGGCCCGCTCAGCTTGTGCGGCTTGGCGTCGTACTCGAGCGTCGGCTCGATCGTCACGGCGGGCAGGCGTGCAAGCGCCGCAGCATCGAACTGCCACGCCTTGTCGAACGCGACCTTGTGCTTGACCATCAGCTGGTCGAGCACCGGGTCGAGCGGCCCACGGTTGGCATGCGGGACGGCCCCGACGACGGTCAGCAGGGCGCCGCCGCTGCGTGCCGGCGAGGCCGCCGCGGCCGCGCGCGCAGGCAAGATCGCGCCGACGCTGCCCGCCACCAGGAACTGACGCTTTTCCATGCACGCCTCCTTCGGGTCTGAGGCCGGTGTCTGCAGGCGCTGTCAGGCCAGCAATGCCTTCAGCTTGTCACTCGTGAACGGAACACTGCGCAGGCGCGCGCCGGTCGCATCGAACACCGCGTTGGCGAGCGCCGCCGGGACCGGGCTCGAGGCGGCCTCGCCGGCGCCCAGAGGCGGCTGGTCGCGACGGTCGATCAGCGCGATCTCCAGGCGCGGCACCGCCGGATAGCGCAGCAGCCGGTAGCTGGCCCAGTCGACGCTGGTCACGCGCGAGCGGTCGAACGTGGTCTCTTCGTACAAGGTGCGCGACAGCGTCTGCAGGATGTTGCCCTCGACCTGCGCGCGTACGGCGTCGGGGTTGATCATCAGCCCGCAATCGTGGGCGCAGCAGACGCGGCGGACCGCGATCTGGCCCGTGCTGCGCTCGACCTCGACTGCCATCGCGACGGCAACGTAGGTCTCGCTGTTCTTGTAGTGGACGTAGGCCATGCCGCGACCGGCGGCGATCGCACCCGAGCCGATGGGGGCCGGCGACGGCCTCGCTTGCCAGCCGATCATCTGCGCCACGCGGTGGATCACTTCGGCGCCGCGCGGATCCGCCAGGTCGCGCAGCCGAAACGCCAATGGATCGACCAACGCCCTCGCGGCGAGCTCGTCGACGAAGCTCTCGACCGCGAAGCAGTTGGCGACCTTGCCCGGCGCGCGGATGTTGGAGGGCCTGAGCGGCGCCGGCCCGAGCCAGTGCGCCGCGACCTTGACCGCGCGGGCCGGATACGGCGGATCTCCGTTCTGCGCGACCAGCCCGACCAGTTGACCGACCGGCTGGCGCATGCCGGCCGCCAGCGGTGCGAGCAGCGGCACCCATTCGAGGTTGGCGGTCGCACGCGGCACCCACATGTCGGTTTGCCAGGCGTCGATGCGACCGTCGGCGGTCAGCACGCCGCGCAGCTCGAGCAGTTGCGGCGGGCCCTTGGGATCCCAGCCCAGCTCGTCTTCGCGGCTCCATTGCACGCGCACGGGCTTGCCGACCGCCTTCGAGAGCAGCACGGCGTCGGCGGCGGCATCGTCGTGCCCGTTCATCCCGTAGCAGCCGGCGCCGTCGAGATAGACGACGCGCAGCTTCTCGCGCGGCAGCTCGACGAGCGCCGCGAACACGTTGAGGAAGCGATGCGTCGCCTGCGACGCCGTCCACACCGTGCCGCCGTCGGCGCGCACGTCGGCGACCGCGCACGACGGGCCGATCGAGCCGTGCGACTGGATCGGCCACGCGTACGTCGCCCGCAGCGCAGCGGCGGAGCCGGCGAGTGCCGCGATGCGCTCGGGCTCGCCCTTGGCGACCAAGGTCTCCTCGGCGACGAACGGGCCCGAGCGCGCCCATTCCACGAGGGCGTCGTTGCCGATCAGCGCGGCGCTGTCGCTCCAGCGCACCTTGAGCTCGCGCGCGGCGCGCACCGCGGCCCACTCGTCGGCGGCGACGACCCCGACGAAATCCGCGATCCGGACGATCTGCACCCCCGGCAGCCCGGCGATCGAGGAAGGGTCGACCGCCTCGACCTTCGCGGCCACCGCGGGCGGCCGCAGCACGCGGCCATGCAGCATTCCGGGAACGACGTGGTCGTGGACGTAGACATGGCGACCGGTGACCTTGGCGGCAATGTCTGGCCGCGGCAGCGACTGGCCGACCAGCACGTATCCCGAGGAAGGCTTGAGCGGCGCCTTCGGGTTCATCTTGACGTCGAAGCCGCGCTCGCCGATCAACTCGGCGAAGCCGATGCGGCGCCCGTCGGGCGCGCGCACCGCGCCGTCGGCGAGCACCAGGTCTGCCACCGGCAAGCGCAGCCGCTCGGCAGCGATCGTCAGCAGCGCCTCGCGCGCCGTCGCCGCGGCCTGGCGCAGCTCGACGCCGCCACGGGCGACGCCGCTGCTTCCTGCGGTCGGACCCTGGTCGGGCGTCAAGGCGGTATCGCCCTCGATGAGCTCGATGCGCTCGACCGTGACGGCGAGCTCCTCGCCGACCATCTGGCGCATCGCGATGCGATGTCCGGTGCCGAGGTCGACCTTGCCCGAACGGACGACGATCGTGCCGTCGCCGCGCACGGCGAGGAACGAGTCGACCGCGTCGAGCGGCAGCCCTCGCGCAGCGGCGCCTGCGGCCGCGGCCTGCCCGCGCGCCGGTGTCGCGGCTGCTCCAAAGCCGAAGCCGACGACCAGCGCGCCGGCTTCGAGCAAGGCGCGCCGCGTCAGCATCGCGGCGACCGGCGAGCCGAGATTCGCGCCGTCCATGGTCATGCCTTCGGCGCCTCGGCTGCGCGTTGCACGGCGCGCAGCACCCGATCGTGCGCGCCGCAACGACAGAGGTTCCCGGCGAGTGCCTGCTGCGCCTGTTCGCGCGTCGGCCGGGGTTGCTTAGCGAGCAGCGCCACCGCGGTCATCACCATGCCGTTGGTGCAGTAGCCGCACTGCGCCGCCTGCTCGGCAATGAAAGCAGCCTGCACCGGGTGCGGCCGCTCCGGCGAGCCGAGCCCCTCGGCGGTGACCACGCTTCGACCCGCGACATCGCGCAGTCGAACGCTGCACGAACGCACCGGCGCATCGTCGAGCAGCACCGTGCATGATCCGCACTGGCCGAGGCCGCAGCCGAACTTCGCGGCATGCAGGCCGAGGTCGTTGCGCAGTGCATAGAGCAGCGGCATGTCGGGATCCCACGCGTCGATCGCCCTGGTCGTGCCGTTGACCTCGAGCTTCACCGTCGCCATGCCGACCCCCCGCAATCCCGATGTTGGCGCGATCGTAGCGAACGGGCGCTGCCCGCGCGCGCATCCCTACAATCCCGCGCGCCAGCGGCTCCGCCGCGTCCTGCTCCGAAAGGGTTCGTCATGACCAAGCGCTCGTTCCGCCGGGCTGCGGCCGCCTCGATCGTTGCCTCCGGCCTCGCCTTGGTCGCGTCCGGGGCAGCCGCCGCGGACAAGGTGAAGGTCGGCTTCGTCAGCACGCTGTCGGGACCATCGTCTGCGCTCGGGATCGACATCCGCGACGGGTTCCTGCTCGCCGTCAAGCTGAACGGCGGCAAGCTCGGCGGCCTGCCGGCCGAGGTGCTCGTCAGCGACGACCAGTTCAAGCCCGACGTCGCCAAGCAGCTGTTCGAGAAGAGCGTCAAGCGCGACAAGGTCGACTTCATGACCGGCGTGGTGTTCTCCAACATCATGCTGGCGGCGCTCCCCGAGGCGATCGACAACAAGGTCATCTACATCAGCCCGAACGCGGCGCCGTCGTCGATCGCAGGCAAGGACTGCAACCCGCTCTTCTTCGCGGTCTCGTGGCCGAACGACGCGTACCACGAGGCGGCCGGCCAGTTCGCGAACACACGCGACCTGAAGAGCGTCTATCTCGTCGCGCCGAACTACCAGGCCGGCAAGGACTCGCTCGCCGGATTCAAGCGCACCTTCAAGGGCCAGATCGTCGGCGAGAACTACACCAAGCTCGGCCAGCTCGACTACGCCGCCGAGCTCGCCGAGATCCGCGCCGCCAAGCCGCAGGCGGTCTACATCTTCCTGCCCGGCGGGATGGGGATCAACTTCATCAAGCAGTACGTCGGCGCCGGCCTCGGCAAGGACACGACGCTGCTGCTGCCGGGCTTCTCGGCCGACCAGGACGTGATCAACCCGGTCGGCGCCGCGATGGCGGGCCTCTTCAACACCGCGCACTGGTCGCCCGATTTCGCGAACCCCGCAAACCAGAAGTTCGTCGCCGAGTTCGAGAAGGAATACAAGCGCGTGCCGACGCTCTACGCGTCGCAGGGCTACGACGACGCGCAGCTGATCAACGCCGCGGTGCGCGACGCCAAGGGCAAGCTCGAGGACCAGCAGGCGGTGTTGAAGGCGCTGCGCGCGGCGCGCTTCGATTCGGTACGCGGCCCGTTCAAGTTCAACACCAACCAATATCCGATCCAGAACTACTACGTCCGCACGATCGGCAGCGACGGCCACGGCGGCCTGATCAACAAGTCTTTCAACGAGCCGATCCTCAAAAACCACGGCGACGCCTACGTCCAAGACTGCAAGATGAAGTGAGGCGCGAGGGCCGGCCGGCAAGGGGAGCGAGCCGATGCCCGGCGTGCTGATCCTCGAGCAGGCGCTCAACGGCCTGCAGTTCGGCCTCATGCTGTTCCTGCTCGCCGCGGGCCTGACGCTGGTCTTCGGCGTCATGGACATGATCAACCTCGCGCACGGCTCGCTCTACATGGTGGGCGCGTTCCTCGCCGCGTGGCTGGTCGGGTTGACCGGCTCGTTCGTGCTCGGCGTCGTCGGCGCGGTCGCGCTCACCGCGGTGTTCGGCATGGCGCTCGAGGCGGGCCTCTTGCGGACGCTCTATGCGCGCGATCACCTCTCGCAGGTGCTCGCGACCTTCGCGCTGATCCTGATCCTCAACGACGGCGTGAAGATGGTGTTCGGCAACGACCTGCCGCTGTCGGCGCCGGCCGCGCTCGCCGGCCCGGTCGAGCTGCTGCCGGGGCTGCAATATCCGGCCTACCGCCTGCTGATCCTGGTCGTCGGGATCGCGCTCGCCGCCCTGCTCTGGCTGCTCGTGCAGAAGACGCGGATGGGCGCGCTGGTTCGCGCCGGCGCATCGAACCGGACGATGGCGACGGCGATGGGCACCGACATCACGCGCCTGTTCACAGTCGTGTTCGGGATCGGCGCGGGGCTCTGCGCCGTCGCCGGTGCGCTGCTCGGGCCGCTGCTCGCGGTGCAGGTCGGCATGGGCGAGAACATCCTGATCCTCGCCTTCGTCGTCATCGTCATCGGCGGCATCGGCTCGATCCGCGGCGCGCTCGTCGGTGCGTTGCTCGTCGGCGCGGTCGACACGCTCGGCCGCACGCTGCTCCAGCACGTCCTGCGTGCCTGGCTACCGCCGCAATGGGCGAGCGCCGCGGGCCCGGCGCTCGCCTCGATCGCCGTCTACGTGCTGATGGCAGCGGTGCTCGCGATCCGGCCGCAGGGCCTGTTCCCGGCGCGGGGCTGATGAGAGCGCGCCCGGCGGCGAACGCGATCGCCCTTCTCGCGTGCGCGATCGTCACGCTCGCGCTGCCGTGGCTGCTGCGCGCCACGGGGTACGACTTCTATCTCAGCCTGGCGAGCCGGATCGTCGTCTACGCGATCGCCGCCACCAGTCTCAACCTCGTCCTCGGCTACGGCGGCATGGTCTCGTTCGGCCACGCCGCGTTCGTCGGCATCGGGGCCTACGCGACCGCGATCCTCGTCAGCGAAGGCGTGCTGAACGGCTGGGTGCATCTCGGCGCGACGCTCGCCGCTGCCGGCCTCGCCGCGCTCGCGATCGGCGCGATCTCGCTGCGCACGCGCGGCGTCTACTTCATCATGATCACGCTCGCGTTCGCGCAGATGCTGTTCTATCTCGCGAACTCGGTGAAGGGCTACGGCGGCGACGAGGGCCTCAACATCCGCGCGCGGTCGCTCTTCTCGGCGGCCGGCTGGGTCCTCGACCTGAAGAATCCCCTCGCGCTCTACTACGTCGCGCTCGCCGTCCTCGCCTGCTCGCTGGTCGCGCTCGCACGCTTCGCGCCTTCGCGCTTCGGCCGCGCCGTGCTCGCGCTGCGCGACGACGACGTGCGCGCCGAGGCGCTCGGCTTTCCGACCTACCGCTACAAGCTCGTCGTCTTCGTCGTCGCCGGCGCGCTCGGCGGCGTCGCCGGCGCGCTCAGCGTCAACCTGCAGGGCTACGTCAGCCCCAACGTGCTGCACTGGACGCAGTCGGGGACGCTGATGGTGATGGTGATCCTCGGCGGCGTCGCGACGGTCTGGGGCGGTGCGGTCGGCGCTGCCGCGCTGCTCGTCCTGCAGGAAGTGCTCTCGGCCAACACCGAGCACTGGGAGTTCTGGACCGGCTGGGTGCTGCTCGCGGTCGTCCTGTTCGCGCGTCAAGGGTTGGTCGGTCTCCTCGCCGGGCGTCGCGGGGTGCTTTCGCGATGACGGCCGCGGACGCGCCGCGCGCGCTCCTCGACGTGCGCGGGCTCGAGAAGCGCTTCGGCGGCGTCGTCGCGACCGACCGTGTCGATCTCGTCGTCGGCGCCGGCGAGGTGCACGCGCTGATCGGGCCGAACGGCGCCGGCAAGACGACGCTCGTCGCGCAGCTCGCCGGCCAGCTCGCGAGCGATCGGGGCCGGATCGTCTTCGACGGCGCCGACATCACCACGCTGCCGGCGCACGCGCGCGCGCGGCGCGGTCTCATGCGCTCGTTCCAGATCACGCGCCTGTTCCGGAGCGCCAACGCCGTCGAGAACGTCGCCCTGGCGGTGCAGGCGGTGTCGGGGACGAGCCTGCGCGCATGGACGCCGATGACGCGTGACGCGGCGCTCTTCGAGCGCGCGCATGCGGTGCTCGAAGAGGTCGGCCTCGCGGCCAAGGCATCGTTCGACGTCGCCGCCCTGTCGCACGGCGAGCGGCGCGCGCTCGAGGTCGCCATGACGCTGGCAAGCCGCCCCAAGCTGATGCTGCTCGACGAGCCGATGGCGGGCATGGGACCCGACGAGTCGCTGCGCATGGAAGCGCTCGTCGGGCGGCTGCGCGCTGTCGGCGCGGTGCTGCTGATCGAGCACGACGTCGATGCGGTGTTCCGTCTCGCCGACCGCGTCTCGGTGCTGGTCGGCGGCCGCGTGATCGCGAGCGGCGCACCCGAAGCAGTGCGCCGCGACCCGGCCGTGATCGCCGCCTACCTCGGCGACGACGGCGCGGCGGGCCGGTCGCGATGACGAGCGGGGCGCTCCTCGACGTGCGCGGCCTGTGCGCCGGCTACGGCGCGAGCCAGGTGCTCTCCGGCGTCGATCTGGCGATCGAGGCCGGAGCGATCGTCGGCGTGCTCGGCCGCAACGGCATGGGCAAGACGACGCTCGTGCGCTCGATCATGGGGCTCGTGCGCCCGACCGCGGGCAGCATCGCGTTCGCCGGCGCGCCGATCGCGAGCGTGCCGACGCATCGGATCGCGCGTGCCGGCATCGCCGTCGTTCCGGAGGGCCGCCAGGTCTTTCCCAACCTGAGCGTCGAGGAACACCTGACCGCCTTCGCGCGACCGGGTCGCGGCGGTGCGAACGCTTGGACCCCGGCACGCGTGCTCGAGCTATTTCCTGCGCTGCGGCAGCGGCTCGACCATTCGGGACGCGACCTCTCCGGCGGGGAGCAGCAGATGCTCGCGATCGGCCG
>DASXXO010000389.1:0-2799 GCA_036503045.1 Caldimonas sp.
GTATTTGCCGACGACGCCGGCGCCGCTCACCTGCACATCGAAGGCCCGCATCGCGGCGATTGTAGGGAACGCTCGGAGACAATCCGACGCTTCGCCCCGCGCATCTCGCTGCTCCAAACCCGAGGCCATGACACCGTGAGCGACGTCAGCGTTCGTCTCGAATCGATCCACGTCTATCCCGTGAAATCGTGCGCCGGCACGTCGCCGCGCGAGGCCGTTCTCGTCGAGACGGGCTTCGACCTCGACCGCGAGTGGATGGTCGTGGATCCCGCGGGGAGCTTCGTGACCCAGCGCGAGCTGCCGAAGATGGCGCTCGTGCGGACCGCGCTGAAGAGCGACGAGCTGATCCTGCGCGCGCCGGGCATGCTCGCGCTGCACGTCGCTGTCGATCGCGTCGAGGAGCCCACGCGGGTCGAGATCTGGGGCGAGCAGGTCGCGGCGTACGACATGGGCGCGCTCTGCGCACAATGGTTCAGCGACTTTCTCGGCCGGCCGCTTCGCCTCGCGCGCTTCGACCCCGACCGAGCGCGCCGCGCCGACTCCCGCTGGACCGGGGCGATCGACGCCAGCGCCGCGTTCCAGGACGCGTTCCCGCTGCTCGTCGCCTCGACCGCGTCGCTCGCCGAAGTCAACCGGCGCCTCGCGCTCGCCGGCGCAGCGCCGGTGACGCTCGCGCGCTTTCGACCCAACATCGTCGTCGACGGGCTCGACGCGCACGGCGAGGATCATGTCGACGAGATCGTCTTTGCCGCCGCCGACGGGCCGGTGCGGCTGAAGCTCGTCAAGCCGTGCGCGCGCTGTGCCATTGCCGACGTCGATCCGGAGCGTGGCAGCGTCGGCCACGCCGTCGGCGACGTGCTCGCCCGTTACCGCGCCGACCCGCGCCTCGACGGCGCGCTGACGTTCGCGATGAACGCGGTGATCGTCGAAGGCATCGGGCGCGCGCTCGCGGTCGGCACGGCGGGCCAGGCGAGCTATGCGTTCGGCTGAGCGGCGCGCACGTGCATCGCTTCAGGACCTGGCAGCTGTTCGCAGCCTGCGTCCTCGTCTGGGGGACGACCTGGCACGCGATCATCTACCAGCTCGCCGACTTCCCGGCCGAGTTCGGGGTAGCGCTCCGCTTCGCGCTCGCGGGGGCGGGCGTGCTCCTGCTCTGTCGCTGGCGCGGCGGCGGCCTCTCCTACGGGCCGCGCGAGCACGGCCGCCTCGCGGCACAGGGAATCTTCCTCTACGGGCTCGCCTACGTCTGCGTCTACCACGCCGAGCGCTTCGTCCCCTCGGGGCTGGTCGCGGTCGGCTACTCGGCAGCGCCGCTGCTCGCGGGCGTCGGCGCCGCGACGCTGTTCGGGGCCCGGGTCGGTCGGCGCTTCGTCGTCGGCGGGCTCCTCGGGCTGGCAGGCGTCGGCCTGATCTTCTGGCCCGAGATCGCGCGTCCGACGAGCGGCCGTGAGGCCGCGCTCGGCGCGCTCCTCACCGTCGCGGCGGTCCTGCTCTCGGCCGTCGGCAGCCTGGTCGCGAGCAGGAACCGCGTGCGCGGCGTCGGGCTCTTGCCCGCGCTCGGCTTCGGCATGCTCTATGGCGCGCTCGCGGCGGCGATCGTCGGCCTCGTCCTCGGCGACGGGCGCGCGCTCGCCTGGCCGACCGCGCCGAGCTGGTGGATCTCGCTCGCCTATCTCGCGATCGCCGGATCGGTGCTCGCGTTCGCGTGCTTCCTCACCCTGCAGGACCGGATCGGCCCCGGGCCGGCGGGCAGCGTCGGTGTGATGACGCCGCTGCTGGCGCTGGTCGTCTCGCTCGCCTTCGAGGGGTTCCGCCCCGGTGCGCTCACTGCCGCCGGCGCCGCGCTCGCCGTCGCCGGCAATGCACTCATGCTGCTCCCGGCACGGTTCGGTCGTCGGCAGGCGACGGCTCGGGCTCCGGAAGCGGGATGAACTCGGTCTCGCCGGGGATCGGCGGGAAGCGCTGCGCGCGCCAGTCGTCCTCGGCGGCGCGGATCCGCTCGCGCGAAGTCGCGACGAAGTTCCACGACAGGAAGCGATGGCCGAGCGGCTCGCCGCCGACCAGGAAGACGCGGCCGCCGCGCGGCGCGGCGAGCCTCGGCATCGTTCCGGGCGCCAGGATCACCATCGTGCGCTCGTCGAACTTCTCGCCGTCGACTTCGATCGGGTGGTCGAGCGCGTAGAGCGCGCGCTCGGTGGCGTCTCGCGCCGGAAGCGCTAGCGCCGATCCACTCATCGTATCGAGGTCGATCACCGCGGCAAGGGTCGGCGACGCAGTCTCGACCGGTGAGGTGGCGCCGAACGCCGACCCAGCGACGACATGGACGGTCGCGCCGTCGACACGCACGCGCGGGATCCGCTCGGCGGCGACGTGCTGGAACGACGGTGCCGACCCTTCGAGCGCTTCCGGCAGCGCGATCCAGAGCTGCAGGCCGTGGCTGCGATGGGGCTTGCCGATCAGGTCCTTCGGCGTCCGCTCCGAGTGGACGATGCCGCGCCCGGCCGACATCCAGTTCACCGCCCCGGGCTCGATCCGCTGGACGACGCCGGTCGAGTCGCGGTGCATGATCGCGCCCTCGAACAGGTAGGTGAGCGTCGCCAGGCCGATGTGCGGATGCGGGCGCACATCGTGATTCGCGCCCGGCTCCACGTCGATCGGCCCGAAGTGATCGAAGAAGACGAACGGCCCGACAGCGCGCGCGTCGGCCTGCGGCAGCAGTCGACGCACCATGAAGCCGCCGCCGAGATCGCGTCCCTGGGGCGCAAGGGTCTGCCATGTCGTCATGCGAGCTCCTGAGTG
>DASXXO010000390.1:0-2106 GCA_036503045.1 Caldimonas sp.
GCGTCTTCTCCTCGTTGTCCTCCCCCTCGGTGAGACGGACCACGCGCAGGCCGTGGGCCTCGTAGAAGCGCCGCGCGCCCTCGTTCTGCTGGAAGGTCCACAGACTGAATCCGGCGGGGCGCCGCGTCCTCGCATGGTCAAGAAGCGCGCTGCCGATGCCGCGGCCGGTGACCTCGGGCTCGACGTAGAGGTAGTCGACCATCGCCTCCCCGAGGGCGATGAACCCCAGGACCACGCCCTCCTGGTCCCAGACCCATACCTCGCGCTCGCCGACGACGCGCCCGAACCAGACGCGGTGCTCCTCGAGCGTGTGGAGCATCGGCAGGAAGCGCAGCGTGCCGAACGAGCGCTCGTACAGCTCCGCGATCGCGTCGACATCGTCCGCCCCCGCCGGGCGGATCACTGCTTGTCGCTCTTGCGCACGTCGCCGAGCCACCGCCGGAAATCGGCCCACGCGTCGTCGAGAACCTTCGTGAAGCTGTCGTCCGTCGTCACGTAGCCAAGGTCCTCATCCGACGGCCGGCCTGCCTGCTCACGCAGGTCGGCCGACGCGGCCCGCGCGGCCTGACGGCGGGCCTCTGCGGCCGCTCGTTCGGCGCGCTCCCGCGCGGCGCGAGCCTCGCGGACCTGGCGCTCCAGATCGGCGATCCGCGCGTCCACGTCCGACTGGGCCTCGGCAGTGGGCGAGGGCCCTTGAGCCGCGCGCAGCTTCACCACCTGGGCGTACGCCTCCTGCACCTCCTCGAAGCGCCGCGCCGATTCGACCGAGCCGTTGTTGTGATCCGGATGGTGGCGCTGCACCAAGCGCCGATATGCCGCGCGCAGCTCCGCGTCTGAAGCGTTACGCGGGACCCCGAGCACCTCGTATGGATCGCGGCTCTGGGCTGCCATTGGGAGAGCGTACGCGCAAAAAAAGGGCCCGGCACGAGCCGGGCCCTCTCAAAACAGCGTCTGCGACGCTTCGCGTCCTACATCATCCCGCCCATATCGGGCATGCCGCCACCGGCGCCCGCGGACTCCTTCTCGGGAACCTCGGCGACGATCGCCTCGGTGGTGAGGATGTTCTTCGCGATCGAGGCCGCGTTCTGGAGCGCGGAGCGCGTCACCATCGCGGGATCGATGATGCCCTCCTTGACCAGGTCGACGATCTCGCCGGTGGCCGCGTCGAGGCCATGGCCCTTCTCGGACTTGCGGACGTCGTTGACGACGACCGAGCCCTCGAGACCCGAGTTATCGGCGATCTGACGCAGCGGCTCCTCGAGTGCGCGGCGCACGATCAGCCCGCCGGTGCGCTCATCGGCGTCGCTCATACCGTCGACGTTGATCGCGTCTTGCGAGGCGAGCAGCGCGACACCGCCACCAGGGACGATGCCCTCCTCGAGGGCTGCCCGCGTGGCCTGCAGCGCGTCCTCGACGCGGTGCTTCTTCTCCTTCATCTCGGTCTCGGTGGCAGCGCCAACCTTGACGACCGCGACGCCGCCCGACAGCTTCGCGAGGCGCTCCTGGAGCTTCTCACGATCGAAGTCGGAGTCGGTGTTCTCGATCTCGTTCTTGATCTGGTTGATCCGGCCCTTGATCGCGTCGGACTCACCATTGCCATCGACGATCGTCGTCGTGTCCTTGGCGACGACCACGCGACGAGCGCGACCGAGCTGCGAGAGCTGGGTGTTCTCGAGCTTGAGACCCATCTCCTCGGTGATCACCTCGCCGCCCGTGAGGATCGCAATGTCCTCGAGCATGCGCTTGCGGCGATCGCCGAAGCCCGGAGCCTTGACCGCGACGCCGGTGAAGGTGCCACGGAGCTTGTTGACCACCAGGGTCGCGAGCGACTCGCCCTCGACGTCCTCGGCGATGATCAGCAGCGGCTTGCCGGACTGGATCGTCTGCTCCAGCACAGGCAGCAGGTCCCGGACCGAGCCGATCTTCTGGTTGGCGATCAGGATGTAGGGGTCCTCGAGGGTCGCCTCCATGCGGTCCTGGTCGGTGACCATGTACGGCGAGATGTAGCCCTTGTCGAACTGCATGCCCTCCGTGAACTCGAGGTCCATGCCGAACGTCTGGCCCTCCTCGACGTTGACAACGCCGTCCTTGCCGACCTTGTCGATC
>DASXXO010000391.1:0-2189 GCA_036503045.1 Caldimonas sp.
TCGCGCACGTCGCGCGGCCGGCCGATCGTCAACATGTTCCCGCTCCTGCCTGGCGAGAAGGTCAACGTCGTGCTGCCGCTGACCGACGGCTTCCGCAGCTTTCCGGCCGACCACTACGTGTTCATGGCGACGGCGCAGGGCGTGGTCAAGAAGACAAGCCTCGACGAGTTCAGCAACCCGCGCAAGGCCGGAATCATCGCCGTCGACCTCGACCCGGGCGACTTCCTGATCGGCGCCGCGCTCACCGACGGCCTGCACGACGTGATGCTCTTCTCCGATGGCGGCAAGGCGGTGCGCTTCGACGAGCAGGACGTTCGCGCGATGGGCCGCAATGCGCGCGGCGTGCGCGGCATGATGCTCGAGCCGGCGCAGAGCGTGATCGCAATGCTGGTCGCCGAGGACGAGTCGCAGAGCGTCCTCACCGCGACCGAGAACGGCTACGGCAAGCGCACGCCGATCACCGAGTACACGCGGCACGGCCGCGGCACGAAGGGAATGATCGCGATCCAGCAGTCGGAGCGCAACGGCAAGGTCGTCGCGGCGACGCTGGTGCGCCCCGAAGACGAGATCATGCTGATCACCGACAGCGGCGTGCTCGTGCGCACGCGCGTCGCCGAGATCCGCGAGCTCGGCCGCGCGACCCAGGGCGTGACGCTGATCGCGCTCGACGATGGCGCCAAGCTCACCGGGCTGCAGCGCATCGTCGAGAACGACGCGACCCTCGACGCCGCGATCGCGGCCGGCAACGGCAACGGACACGACGGCGGAAACGGCAACGGAGACGGCCCCGGCGAACGCCACGGCGACGCGCCGCCAGCCGAGAAGGACGACGCTTGAGCGCGCGGCGCGGCGTCCGCTCGCTCGCCCTCTGCGTGATCGCCGCGCTCCTCGCCGGCGCGGCCGGAGCGCAGAGCACGCCGGCCAAGAAGGCGCTGGTGCAGCGCATCCTGCGCGTGCAGCAGAGCGACATCGAAGCGGCGGCGCGCAACCTGGTCGAGCAACCGGCGGCGACGATGATGCAGCAGGCCGGGATGGCCTTGCAGCAACAGCAGACGCCCCCCGAAAAATTCCAGGCGATCGGCAAGCAGATCGAGGCCGAGGTCAAGAAGTACGTCGACGAGGCGCTGCCTCTGGTCCGCGACAAGGCGCTCAAGATCGCGCCGACGACGATCGGCGTCGCCCTCGAAACCAAGATGAGCGAGGACGAGTTGAAGCAGCTCCTCGCCTGGCTGGAGTCGCCGGCAGCGAAGAAATTCCAGGAGGTCGCCTCCGAGTCGCGCAACGATTTCATCATGCAGGTGAGGCGCGAGGCCGGACCGCTGGTCGAGCCGAAGCTGGCGGCGCTCGATGGACGAATCCGCGCCATCCTCGGCGTCCCGCCGCTCGGCGCCCAGCCAGCCCCTGGAGCGGCGCTGCCGGCCAAACCGCCAGCCAGGCCGGCGAGCAAGTAGCTGCCGCTCGTCGAATGCCCGCTTCCGAATCGCGTGCCGGCGTCGATCTCGAATCGCTGCGCGGGCGCATCGATGCCTTGGACCGCGAGCTGCTCGGCGTGCTCAACCGTCGCGCCGAAGTCGCAGCGGCGATCGGCGCGCTGAAGCGCGCCGAGGGCTCGCCCGCGTTCAGACCCGAGCGCGAGGCGGCGGTCATCGACGCGCTGAAGCAGGCCAATGCGGGCCCGCTGCCGATCGAGAGCGTCGCGCCGATCTGGCGCGAGATCATGTCGGCATGCCGCTCGCTGGAGGCGCCGACGCGCGTCGCCTACCTCGGCCCGGCGGGGACGTTCAGCGAGCTCGCCGCGCTCGGCTACTTCGGCTCGTCGATCGTCCGCCTGCCCTGCGCGAGCGCCGACGAGGTGTTCCACGCGACCAGCGCCGGCGCCGCCGACTTCGGCGTCGTGCCGGTCGAGAATTCGAGCGAAGGGGTCGTCACGCGCTCGCTCGACCTGTTCCTGACGACACCGCTCACGATCGTCGGCGAGACCAGCCTCTACGTGCGCCACAACCTGCTGAGGAAGGTCGATGGGCTCGACCGCATCGCCGCGGTGTGTGCGCACCCGCAGGCGCTCGCGCAATGCCATGCGTGGCTGAGCCTGCACCTGCCGAACGCCGAACGGCGGCCGGTCGCGAGCAACGCCGAAGGCGCCCGCCTGGCCAGCCTCGACGATTCGCTCGCCGGCATCGCGAGCGAGC
>DASXXO010000392.1:0-6230 GCA_036503045.1 Caldimonas sp.
CGAGCACTGCGGCGATGGCGCTCTGGCCGGCGTCGCGCGCGATGTCGGCGGCGGTCAGCCCGCGATCGTCGCGCAAGTCGCGCTGCGCGCCGCGCTCGAGCAGAAGCTTCACCGTGTCGAGCTGGCCCTGGCCTGCCGCCCACATCAGCACAGTGAGCTGGTGCTCGTAGGCCGCGTTGACGTCGATTCCCGACCCGAGCAGCGCGTCGACGGCGCCGGCCTGGCCCTGCCCCGCGGCGTAGACGATCGCCGGCTTGCTCATGCGGTCGCGCAGGTCGCTGCGCGCGCCCGCCGCGAGCAGTCGCTTGACGACCGGGGCGGCGCCGAAATACGACGCCGCCATCAGCGGGGTCACGCCTTCGATCGACGCCTGGTCCACGTCGGCGCCGCGCCTCAGCAGCGCTTCGACGATCGCCAGGTTGCCTTTCTCGGCCGCGAGCACCAGCGCGGTCTTGCCGAGCCGGTTGCGCGAACTCGTCGCCGCTCCGGCGTCGAGCGCCCGCTCGAGCTGCGCCAGGTCGCCCTCGCGCGCGGCGACGAGGAGTTGCGCGTTGAGACTGGGATTGCTCGGCGCCTGGGCGCGCACGAACCCGGGCGCGCCGAGCGCTGCGAGCGCGCAGGCGGGCACGATGCCCAGCACGAAAAGTCGGCGGTCGACGAATATCATCATTACAGGTCCTGTTGCGAATGCTGCATTGCAGCGATACAAATCGTTGGCGAGTGGGCACGATTCTCGATACCCTTGCCATTGTGAGAAACGCGACCGGCGCCCGCCGCGTCGCGATGAAGACGGCCGATGACGAAACGGCCGCGGGCTCTTCTCCCAAGCTCGTCAACACCAACAAAAGAGAGGAGAGCGACATGCTTCGTCATCATCACTTGCCGCGCGGGTGGCAATCTTCGCTGGTCCTGGCGGCGTTGTGCGCCGCCGCGGCGGGCGCTTTGGCACAGACCGAAGTGGCCGGCGGGGCCGCAGCCACCGGCGCACCGGTTCCCAAGAGCATCTCGGTCCCGCAGGCGCGCCTCGACGCCGCCGACAAGGACAGCGCCAACTTCCTCCACTCGAACATGAGCTATGCGCAGACCCGGTACTACCCGGCCGCGCAGATCAACACCAAGAACGTCGCGAAACTGCGGCCGGCATTCCAGTTCCAGACCGAGGTGCTCGAGTCGATGGAAACGGCGCCGATCGTCGTCGACGGCATCATGTACATCACGACTTCGTACAACCACCTGTACGCGCTCGACGCCGCGACCGGCAAGGAGTTCTGGCACTACAAGCACAAGATGGGTGCGGTCACGACCTTCTGCTGCGGCCCGAACAATCGCGGCGTCGCGGTGATGGGCGACCGGCTCTACATGGGAACGCTCGACGCCAAGCTGCTCGCGTTCGACGCCAAGACCGGCAAGGTCCTCTGGTCGACGCAGATCGGCGACCCCGAGGCCGGCTACTCGGAGACGATGGCGCCGGTCGCCGTCGACGGCAAGGTGCTGATCGGCACCAACGGCGGCGAGTACGGCATCCGCGGCTTCGTCAAGGCGTTCGACGCCAACGACGGCAAGCTGCTCTGGACGTTCTACACGATCCCCGAGACCGGCAGCGAAGGCACCTGGGCGACCAAGGATGCGACCCAGCGCGACCTGCACCGCGACATCGCCGCCGAAAAGGCGCAGCTCGCCAAGAACGCCGGCTTCTTCAAGACGCTGGGCGGGGGCGTCTGGATGGCGCCGGCGATCGACAAGGAGACGAACACCGCCTTCTTCGTGGTCGGCAACCCGAGCCCCGACCTCTACGGCGCCGAGCGGCCGGGCGACAACCTCTACACCGACTCGATCGTCGCCGTCGACCTCAACACCGGCGCGAAGAAGTGGCACTACCAGTACGTGCCGCACGACGTCTGGGACCTCGACGCGGTCTCGCCGGTCATCCTGACCGAGGCCACGGACAACAGCGGCAAGATGCGCAAGGTCGCGATCCACGGCGGCAAGACCGGGCATGTCTATATCCATGACCGCGCCACCGGCGAGCTGATCCGCTTCAGCGAAGCGATGATCCCGCAGGAGAACATGTGGGTGCTGCCGACCAAGGACGGCGCGCGCATGCTGCCGGGCGCCAACGGCGGCGTCGAGTGGAGCCCGATGGCGATCAACCCGAAGCTGCGCCTGGTCTACGCGGCCAACCTGCACCAGCCGATGACGTACCACGTCGAGCAGGCGGCCTATCCCGGCGGCAAGCTCTGGCTCGGCGGCGCATTCAAGGTGATCCCGAGCGAGAAGCAGTGGGGGCGGCTTTCCGCCGTCAACCTCGACAGCGGCAAGGTGGCCTGGAAGTTCGACACCGAGCAGCCGCTGATCGGCGGCGTGCTGGCGACCGCCGGCGACCTCGTCTTCAACGGCGAAGGCAACGGCTACTTCCGTGCGTTCGACGCGAAGACGGGCAAGAAGCTGTGGGAGTACCAGGCCGGCGCCGGCGTCAACGCGCCCGCCGTCTCGTACACGGTCGGCGGCAAGCAGTACGTCGCGGTCGCTGCGGGCGGCAACACGCAGCTCGACTTCAAGCGGGGCAACACCGTTTTGGTGTTCTCCCTGCCCTGACCGGCGAGCGCCGACGCGCGATGATGACGACGATCGAAGGGGATTCGACCTGAGACTTCGCGCCTCGCGCTTCGGCGCCCTCGCCCTCGCCCTCGCGGCGACCACCACCACCCACGCGCAGGACGCGGCCCCCGCCAAGGCCGCGATCTGCGCCGCTTGCCATGGCCCGGCAGGCAAGTCGACCGACCCGATGTATCCGATCCTCGCCGGCCAGACCTCGCGCTACCTGTACCTGGAGCTGCGCGACTTCCAGGAGGGCCGGCGCAGCGATCCGCAGATGTCGCCGGTGGCGGTCGCACTGACGCGCGACGAGATGCGCGAGCTCGCCGACTATTTCGCCAAGCAGCAGCCGCTGCCGCAGACCTTCAAGGTCGATCCGAAAAAGGCGAAGCTCGGCCACGCGAAGGCCGACGAGACGCTGTGTACGATGTGCCATCTCGGTGGCTTCGCGGGCCAGAACGAGATCCCGCGGGTCGCGGGCCAGCACTACGCCTACATCGTCAAGCAGCTGGCGGATTTCAAGGCGCGCAAGCGCACCAACGACGCCGGCAACATGACCAGCGTCGCGAGCACGCTGAGCGACAAGGACATCGAGAATCTGGCCCAATACCTCACAGGCCTATGACGCGCGCGACCTCCGATGTCCGCTACGACCGCATCGCCGCGTGGCTGCACTGGGCAATCGGCATCGCGCTCCTGGGCGAGATCGCGTTCGGCCTGCTGCTCGACGAGATCGCGCCGCGCGGAACGCCCGCGCGAGCCGGCGTGATCAACCTGCACAAGTCGATCGGCGTCGTCCTCGGCGTGCTGATCGTGGTGCGGATCGGCTGGCGGCTCGCCCACAAGCCGCCGCCGTGGCCGGCGGCGATGCCGCCACGCCTGCAGCGCGCCGCCAACCTCGGCCACGTAGCGCTTTACGCGTGCATGGTGGTCGCGCCGCTCGCCGGCTACCTGGCCTCGAACTTCAGCAAATACGGCATCCGCTTTTTCGGCGTCGTCCTGCCGCCCTGGGGACCCGACGCGCCGCAGGCGTATGCCTTTCTCGTCGACGTCCACGACGCCAGCTCGTATGCGCTGCTCGCGCTCACCGCCGGGCACGTTGCGTTCGCGCTCAAGCACGCGCTCGTCGAGCACGACGGCGTCTTCGAGCGGATCGTTCCCTGGTCGTCCACGCGCGATCGCGCGCCGTCGACGTGAAGCGCGCGCTGACCGCACTCGCCCTCGCCGCCTGTCTCGCGGCGCCGCCGCTGCAGGCCGCCGCGGCGCCGTTCGCGTACGTGCCGAACGAAGGTTCGGGAACGCTCAGCGTCATCGACACCGCGACCGATCAGGTGGTCGCCGACATCGCGGTCGGCGCGAAGCCGCGCGGCACGGCGATCGCTCCCGACGGAAGCACTGCCTACGTGAGCGACCAGCCGAACGCAGCGATCGTCGTCGTCGACCTCGCGGCGCGCAAGCGTTCCGCGGCGATTGCCGTCGGCGCCTCCCCCGAAGGCGTCGGCATCTCGGCCGACGGGCGCTGGGTCGTCGCTGCCGTGGAGGAGACCAACGAGATCGTCTTCGTCGACACGCGAACGAACGCGAAGGCGTTCGCGGTCAAGGTGCGCGGCCAGAATCCCGAGCACGCCGTGTTCAGCCCGGACGGCCGCTACGTGTTCGTCAGCGCCGAGGAAGGACAGGCGGTCGACATCGTCGATGTCGACCGCCGTACGCAGGTTGCCCAGATCCCGGTCGGCGTGCGGCCGCGCGGCATCGTCTTCTCGGCCGACAGCGGGCGCGCCTACGTCGCCGCGGAAACCTCGAACGAGGTCTACGTGATCGACGCGCAGAAGTTCACCCTGCTGTCCAAGATCAAGGCCGGCCTGCGCAGCAACGGCGTCGCCCTCCACCCCGACGGCCGGCGCCTGTACGTGTCGAACGGCGGAGACGCGACGGTCTCGGTGATCGATCTCGCGTCGGGCGCCGCGGTCGCGACGATCGGCGTCGGCCAGCGGCCCTGGAACATGGCGCTCACGCCCGACGGGCGCAAGCTCTACGTCGCCTGCGGCAGATCGGCGAGCGTCTCGGTGATCGACACCGAGAAGAACGCGAAGATCGCTGACATCCCCGTCGGCAAGTTGCCGTGGGGGGTGGCGATCCGTTGACCGGGGGCGCGCCGACATCGCCGCTCGACGAATCGGTCGAGATCGTTCCCGGCGACCCGTTGCCACTGGTGCCGGGCCGGATCTTTCGACCTTCTTCTTGCCCGGAACGCCGCGTCTCTTTTCCGCCGGCCAGCGCTACCGCTTCGAGTGATCGGCGCGGACGTTATTCTCCCGCCATGTACATGCGCTTCTTCGGCCTCAAGCAGGAGCCGTTCTCGCTCGCGCCCGATCCGCGCTATCTTTACATGAGCAAGCGCCACCGCGAGGCGCTCGCCCACCTGCTCTACGGGGTCGGCGGCGGCGGCGGGTTCGTACTGCTCTCGGGCGAGATCGGCGCCGGCAAGACCACCGTCTGCCGGTGCTTTCTCGAGCAGATCCCCAAGCGCTGCAACGTCGCCTATATCTTTAACCCGAAGCTGACGGTGATGGAGCTCGTCAAGTCGATCTGCGACGAGTTCCACATCCCCTCGCCGCGCGCCAAGGGACAGCCGGCGACGGTCAAGACCTACGTCGACGCGCTAAACGACTTCCTGCTCAGGACCCACGCGGTCGGCCAGAACAACGTGCTCATCATCGACGAGGCGCAGCAGCTCTCGGCCGACGTCCTCGAGCAGCTGCGCTTGCTTACCAACCTCGAGACCAACGAGCGGAAGCTGCTGCAGATCGTCCTGATCGGCCAGCCCGAGCTGCGCACGATGCTCGAGCGCCCCGACCTCGAGCAGCTCGCGCAGCGCGTGATCGCGCGCTTCCACCTGAAGGCGCTATCGGAGAAGGAGACCGAGCACTACATCCGCCACCGCCTGTCGGTCGCGGGAATGACGCGCGCGATCCCGTTCGACCGCAAGGCGGTGCAGCGGATCCACGTGATCGCGCGCGGCGTGCCGCGGCGCATCAATCTGCTCTGCGATCGCGTGATGCTCGGCGCGTATGCGCACGGCCAGCACACGATCGACACGCCGATGGTCGAGAAGGCCGGGCGCGAGGTGTTCGGCCGGATGCCGAACTCGACCCCGCCCGAGGGCAGGCCTGCCGTCCAGCGCGCCGGCCTCGGCCTCGTGATCGGTGCCGGCCTCGCCGGCGCCGCGATCGCCGCGTTCGCGCTCTACGGCAGCTGGCGTGCGGCCGGCGCGCCCGCCGCGCTCGCCGTCGCCAGTGCGGCGTCGACGGCAGCGTCCGGGGCGCGGCCGAGCGAAGTCACCGTCAACGCCACGCCAGCGGCGAGCGCGGTCGCTGCGCCGGCCGCAGGTCGATCGGCTTCGCCCGGGCGTCCCGGGGCGGCGCCCGCTTCCAACGTCCCTCATTGACCGACGAGGGCTCGCCATGTCGTACATCCTCGATGCCCTGCGCCGCGCCGACGCCGAACGCGAGCGCGGCGCGGTTCCCGGGCTGCAATCGCAGCAGCATGCGATCGCCGAAGACGACGCCTTCGCCGCACCGCGGTCGCGCTGGCTCCTCTGGGCCGTCGTCGCGTTGACGATCGCCCTCGCGGCG
>DASXXO010000393.1:0-2167 GCA_036503045.1 Caldimonas sp.
AAAACGAAAGTCGAGGTAGCCGAGAGCGCAGCCGACGGCGACGTCGGCGAGCGTCATGTGGATGCCGTTGCACCAGGGCTTCGCGGCGAGGCCGGTCGCCACCGCCTCGAGCGATGCGTGCACCTTCGTCATCTGGCGGTCGATCCACGCCTGCGAGCGCTGCTCGGCGCTGCGGCCGGGCCAGTTCGCCTCGAGGCGGGCCAGGATCGCGGCGTCGACGATGCCGTCGGCCAGCGCCTCCCAGGTGCGCACCTCGGTGCGCTCGCGATTGGGCTCCGGAATCAGGCGCGCCAGCGGCGAGCGCGCGTCGAGGTACTCGACGATGACGCGCGAATCGAAGACCGCCTCGCCGCCCTCCATGACCAGGCACGGCACCTTGCCGAGCGGATTCGACGCCAGGATCGCGTCGCTCTCCCAGACGTTCTCCTCGACGAACTGATAGTCGAGCTTCTTTTCGGCCATGACGATGCGGACCTTCCGCACGTACGGACTTGTGAGCGATCCGATGAGTTTCATGGGCCGGGGAGACCGCGTCCTTGTTCGAGGCTTACGTCTGCTTTCATTCTAGAGGCAGCGTCGATAATGGCCGGCCTGCGCGATCGATCGTTGCGACGACGCGTCATCCCCACCTCTGCAAGATGCAAGCCAACACTCTCACCGCGCTGTCGCCCCTCGACGGCCGTTATGCCGGCAAGGTCGACGCCCTGCGGCCGTGGCTGTCGGAATTCGGCCTCATGCGCTGCCGGGTCCGGGTCGAGGTCGAATGGTTTCTCGCCCTCGCCGACGCCGGCCTCGCCGAGCTGCCGCGGCCGGCCGCGGCCACGCGCAAGTTCCTGCGCGACCTGGTCGAGCGCTTCTCGGCCGCCGACGCCGAGGCGATCAAGGCGATCGAGCGGCGCACCAATCACGACGTCAAGGCGGTCGAGTACTGGCTCGGCGAGCGCTTCGCGGGCGAGCCGACGCTGGCGCGCTCGATCGGCTTTCTCCACTTCGCGTGCACCAGCGAAGACATCAACAACACCAGCCACGCGCTGATGCTCGATGCGGCCCGGCGCGACGTCCTCCTGCCGGCGCTCGACGGCCTCGTCGCGACGCTCGCCGCGATGGCGCGCGCGCACGCCGACGTCGCCATGCTGGCGCGCACGCACGGCCAGACGGCGAGCCCGACGACGCTCGGCAAGGAGATCGCCAACGTCGCGACGCGCCTCGACGCGGCGCGCGCCGCGGTCGCGGCGGTGCCGATGCGCGCCAAGATGAACGGCGCGGTCGGCAACTACAACGCCCACGTCGCCGCCTACCCCGAGCTCGACTGGCAGGCGCTCGCGCAGCGCGTCGTCGAGGAGCGGCTCGGGCTCGAGTTCAATCCC
Source organism: Caldimonas sp. (assembly GCA_036503045.1). Lineage (GTDB taxonomy): Bacteria > Pseudomonadota > Gammaproteobacteria > Burkholderiales > Burkholderiaceae_C > Schlegelella_A. The sequence goes on from DASXXO010000393.1 coordinate 1,368, forward strand.
TACACGACGCAGATCGAGCCGCACGACCAGATCGCCGCGCTCTTCGACGCCGTCAAGCGCTGCAACACGATCCTGATCGACTGGGCACGCGACGTCTGGGGTTACGTCAGTCTTGGCTACTTCGTGCAGAGCGCCGCGCTAGGCGAGGTCGGCTCGAGCACGATGCCGCACAAGGTCAACCCGATCGACTTCGAGAACGCCGAGGGCAACCTCGGCATTGCCAACGCCCTTCTCGCGCACATGAGCGAGAAGCTGCCGATCTCGCGCTTCCAGCGCGATCTGACCGACAGCACCGTGCTGCGCAACATCGGCGTCGCCTTCGGCCACGCCGTGCTTGCGCTCGACTCGCTCGCGCGCGGCATGGCCAAGCTCGGCGTCGGCCGCGCCGCGATCGACGGCGACCTCGACGACGCCTGGGAGGTGCTCGCCGAGCCGGTGCAGACGGTGATGCGCCGCCACGGCATCGCCAACCCGTACGAGCAGCTCAAGGACCTGACACGCGGCAAGGCGATCGGCCGCGACGCGCTGCACGCGTTCATCCGCGGCTTGGCGCTGCCGGCCGCGGCGCGCGACCAGTTGCTGGCGCTGACGCCGCGCAGCTACATCGGCCAGGCGGCGGCGCTCGCGCGCGCCGCGGCCGACGAGATCGAGCGCGCCACAGCCGCAAGGAGCGCGGCCCGATGACCTTCGTCGAGCGGCTCGCGCATGCCGAGCGCGCCAACCGATCGATGTTGTGCGTCGGCCTCGACCCGGAGCCGGCGCGCTTTCCGGGCGTGATGCGCAACGACGCCTCGCGCATC
>DASXXO010000394.1:0-2466 GCA_036503045.1 Caldimonas sp.
GGGAGGACGGGCAGCGGAAGAGCGCATGAGGACCGGACCGGCAGCGCCATTGTGGTTGAGCGGCGACCTGCCAGCGCTTCGGGCCAATCCTCTGTTCGACGGCGCGCGACTCGTCTTAGCCTTGGGCGCTCGTGTTCCCGACCGGAGACCGCCCGTGAGAAAGCTGCTCGTCACGCTCTTGCTCCTCGTCTCTGCAGCCGCCAGCGCACAGACTGCTGTCCCGCGGATCGCCTTCGATTCGGTTCCCGAGGCGCTCAAGCTGCCGAAGGACCTCTATCTCGGCGAGGCGTCCGGCGTCGCGGTCAACTCCAAAGGCCACGTGTTCGTTTTCTCGCGCGGCAGCACGACCGGCCCGGCGTACGCCGCAGCCGCGGCGCAGCTGCTCGAGTTCGACGCCGACGGCCGCTTCGTTCGCGAGATCGGCAAGAACCTCTACGCCTGGTCGTTCGCGCACACGGTGCGGGTCGACCGCGACGACAACATCTGGTGCACCGACAAGGGCTCCGACCTGGTCGTCAAGTTCAGCCCCGAAGGCAAGGTCCTGATGGTGCTCGGCAGGAAGCAGGAAGCGTCGGACGAAGACACCGCGCCACTCAAGCATCCGAAGCCGCCGCTGCCGGCCGAGGACGGGCGCTTCCGCCAGGTGACCGACGTCACGTGGGATCCGGCCGGCAACATCTTCATCAGCGACGGCTACATCAACTCGCGCGTGGCGAAAGTCGACAAGAACGGCAACTGGGTGACCTCATGGGGAACGCGCGGCGACAAGCCCGGCGAGTTCAATACGCCGCACAGCATCGCCGCCGACGCACAGGGCAACGTCTACGTCGCCGACCGCTTCAACCGGCGCATCCAGGTGTTCGACGGCGACGGCAAGTTCCTGCGCGCGATGACGATCGACGTGCCGTTCGACCACGCGACGCACCCGGTGATCGGCAACCCGGTCGATCCGAACGCGACCTCGGGAACCTTCTCGCCCGGGGCGCCGTGGGCGATCTGCATCACGCCCGGGCCGAACCAGTTTCTCTACAGCGCCGATGCCTATCCGGGGCGGATCTACAAGATGACGCTCGACGGCAAGGTGCTCGGCACGATCGGCGGCCCGGGCCGCCAGCTCAAGCAGTTCGCCTGGGTGCACGAGATTGCGTGCCCCTCGGAGAACGTTCTCTACGTCGCCGAGCTGCTGAGCTGGCGCGTGCAGAAGCTGCTGCTGCACCCTTGAGCACGCGCGGTCACAGGCCGTCGACGTGCTCGACGACCTTGCGCAGGTACTCAAGCTCCGTCATGCGGTCCTGCGCGACGGTCCTCAGCTCGTCGAGCTCCGTGTTCTGCTGGCGCAGCCGCTCCTCGGTCTTGCCGCGGATCGCGTCGGCGCGCCGCACTTCGGTCTTCAGCTCCTCGATGCCCTCCTCCATCTCGACGTACTCGGCGATGCGCGCCTCGAGACGCGTGATCTCCTCGCCCTTGGCCGCGACATTGCGCGCCAGCTGTGCCTCGCGACGGCGGCTCGATCGCATCTGCAGCCGCAGCAGCACGTACATGATGGAGACGGCGACCAGCGTGATCGCCATGATCAGCAGCAATCCCCACAGGATCTGGACGATGGCCTTGGTCTCGACGGCGTAGATCGCGATCTCGTTCGGGTTCAAGGCGTTTCCACTTTTTTTCGCAAGGATAACGTCCGGCTTGCCGGCCCCGATCCTAGTCGGAGGCGACGCGCCGTGACAGCGCGCGAACCACTACGCTGCGGCGGCCGGCGCGCGAGCGTCGCAGATGCGCACCGCGACGTCGATCGCCTGTGCGGCAATCGTGCGCAGCAGGCCGCCGGGCTGGCGCGTGTCGAAGCCGACGAAGTAGGCGCGCGCCAGAGGGCCGCTTCCGGCGAGCACGCTCGGCAGGCCACTGCCGTCGACAGGGACCTCGGCATCGGCAAAGAGCGCGGCGACGCTCGAGCGGTAACCGGTCGCGAGGACGACCGCGCCGAACGGCGCGCAACGACCGTCGACGAACTCCGCGCCGTCGGCGCCGAGGCGGCGCAGACCCGGGTACACGCCGATCTCGCCCGACTTGATGCGCGCCAGCGTGCCGACATCGATCACCGGCGTGCGCCCGTGCACGCGCAGGTCGCGCAGCGGCGAGACGCGCGAGCGGCGCAGGCCCCAACGGCCGATGTCGCCGACCGTGAGGTTGCGAAGGAGGCTCGCGACGGCGTCGCCGAGGGCGTCCGGCAGGCGCGCGAGCGCGAGCGAGGTCTGCTGCGTCGGCCGGCCGAGAACGTCGCGGTAGACGATGTTGACGGGCGAGCGCACCGAGAGCGCGACCGCGACGCCGTGCTCGGCGAGGTCGAGCGCGATCTCGGCGCCGGTGTTGCCCATGCCGACGACGAGCACGCGCTTGCCCGCGAACGGCGCGGCGCTGCGGTAGTCGCGGCTGTGCACGATGGTGCCGGCGAACGTCTCCTGTCCT
>DASXXO010000395.1:0-9352 GCA_036503045.1 Caldimonas sp.
TAACGGGCACGGCCCGGCGCATCGGCATCTGGCCGGTATGGAATTTCTCCACCATGGTCGTTCTGATCGGTTATGCCGTCGCGATGGGCTGCATCTTCGGCGCCTACATCATCCATGGCGGCAACATCGGCGTCATCCTGCACGCGCTGCCGACCGAGCTGCTGGCGATCCTCGGCGGCTCGCTCGGCGCCTTCGCCGTCAACAACCAGCCCAAGGTGCTCAAGGCGACGCTGGCGGCGATTCCCAGCGTGCTGAAGGGATCGAAGTACTCGAAGGCGCGCTACATGGAGTTGATGGCGCTGCTCTACGACATCCTGCAGAAGGCGCGCAAGGAAGGCCTGATGGCCATCGAGAGGGACGTCGACGACCCGGCCGGGTCGTCGCTGTTCCAGAAGTACACCGTCGTCGGCAGCGACCACCACGTGGTCGAGTTCATCACCGACTACCTGCGCATGATGGTCTCCGGGAACCTCAACGCGCACGAGATCGAAAGCCTGATGGACAGCGAGATCGAGACCCACCACGCCGAGTCGCACGGCCCGGTCAACGCGCTCGGCCGCCTCGCCGGGGCCTTGCCCGCGTTCGGGATCATCGCGGCGGTGCTCGGGGTGGTGAACACGATGGGCTCGGTCGGCCAGCCCCCGGCGGTGCTCGGCAACATGATCGGCGCGGCGCTCGTCGGCACCTTCCTCGGCATCCTGCTCGCGTACGCAGTCGTCGAGCCGCTCGGCGGGCTGATCGAGCAGAAGGTCGACGAGGGCTCGAAGGAGCTGCAGTGCATCAAGACGACGCTGCTTGCGAGCATGCAGGGCTATGCGCCGCAGGTCGCGGTCGAGTTCGGGCGCAAGGTGCTCTATTCGAAGGACCGGCCGACCTTCGCGGAGCTCGAGGGGCACGTGAAGGGAAAGAAGGCGTGATTGCCGTGGCCTTGGCCGCGCGCCGCTCGATTCCGACGACCCGCGCGATCCCTGGAGCGAGCTGAGATGGCCGGCGACTCGAAGAAGCTCCAGCCGATCATCATCAAGCGCGTCCGCAGGGGCGGGCACAACAAGCACGGCGGCGCCTGGAAGATCGCGTACGCCGACTTCGTCACGGCGATGATGGCGTTCTTCCTGCTGATGTGGCTGCTCGGCTCGACCACCGACGGCGACAAGAAGGGGATCGCAGACTTCTTCAACGCGCCGCTCAAGGTCGCGCTGCTCGGCGGCAGCGGCGCGGGCGACTCGTCGCACGTCGTGCGCGGCGGCGGCCAGGACCTGTCGCGCACGACCGGGCAGGTCAAGGAAGGCGATGTGCCGTCCAAGCGCAAGATCCTCAACATCAAGTCGCTCGAGGCCGAGCAGAAGCGCGCCGAGATCGCGCGCCTCGAGGCGCTCAAGAAGAAGGTCGAGGACGCGCTCTCGGCGAGCCCCAAGCTCGCGGCGATGAAGTCGCAGATCCGCCTCGACATGACGCGCGACGGCCTGCGCATCCAGATCGTCGACGAGCAGAACCGGCCGATGTTCGACATCGGCAGCGCGGTCGTGAAGCCGTACATGAGAGAGCTGCTGCAGGAAATCGGCCACGTCCTGCAGGACGTCCCCAACCGCATCACTCTCGAGGGCCACACCGACGCCCAGCCGTTCAGCGGCGGCGAGCGCGGCTACAGCAACTGGGAGCTCTCGACCGACCGCGCCAACGCGTCGCGGCGCGAGATCGTCGCCGGCGGGCTGCCCGAGGACCGCATCCTGATCGTCCAGGGGCTGGCGTCGAGCAACCTGTTCATCCCGGCCGAGCCGACCAACCCGATGAACCGGCGCATCAGCATCATCGTCATGAACCGCGACGCCGAGGACCGCCTGCTGAAGCTGCTGCCGAACCAGGGCGAGGCCGATGCCGGCGAGGCCGCCGCTGCTGCCGGCGCGGCCCAGCCACGCTGAGCCGGAGCGCGACCGCGATGCGCTGCCTCGTCGTCGACGACTTCGTGACGATGCGCCGGGTCGTGCGCGGCTATCTGCGCGAGATCGGCATTGCCGACGTCGTCGAGGCTGGCGACGGCAGGGCGGCGCTCGAGCAGCTGCGTGCCGCGCCGTTCGACGTCGTCATCACCGACATCGAGATGCCCACGCTCGGCGGCATCGCGCTGCTCTCTTCGATCAGGCGTGATGCGGGCCTCAAGCACCTGCCGGTGCTGATGGTGACGGCGGAGGCGCGCAAGGACGAGATCCTGCGCTGCACGCAGGCGGGAGCGACCGCCTACCTCGTCAAGCCGTTCGCGCGCGCGACGCTCGAGGAAAAGCTCCGCCTGGCGCTGCCGGCGCTCGCTGCGCCGGCCTGAAAGGACAAGGGCACGCTCGCGCGTGCCCTCGCGCCGCTCAACGCCGAATCACTTCGGCAGCAGCACCTTGTCGATGACGTGGATCACGCCGTTCGACTGGACGACGTCGGGAATCGTGACGTGCGCCATCCCGCCCGACTCGTCGGTCAGCATGATCATGCTGCCGCTCCGGGTTGCCGTCAGCGTGCCGCCCGAGACCTCGGTCAGCGTCGCCTTCCCGTTGCCTGCGTCGATCGCCTTCATCAGCGCGCTGCTGTCCATCTTGCCGGCCACGACGTGGTAGGTGAGGACCTTCGTCAGCGCGGCCTTGTTCTCGGGCTTGAGCAGGGTGTCGATCGTGCCGGCGGGCAGGGCGGCGAACGCCTCGTTGGTCGGCGCGAACACCGTGAACGGCCCCGGGCCCTTCAGCGTCTGCACCAGCCCGGCCGCCTTGACCGCGGCGACCAGCGTCGTGTGGTCCTTCGAGTTGACGGCGTTGTCGATGATGTCCTTGCTCGCGTACATCGGCGCGCCGCCGACGACGACTTGCGCCATCGCCGGAATGGCGCCGGCCGAGACGATCGCCGCGATGGCGACGGCGGTGAAGTGGGCGAGTTTCATGCGTGTCTTCCTTTGCCTGATGAGGATCGATCCGTCGCCTCGGGCTGGTGCCTGCCGTCGCGCGTCGGGCCCTCGTATCTACGCGCCGCCGGCCGTGACGGATGCACGCTCGACCCGGTGCCCGCAGAGGGCGCCGAAATGGCCGCCAATCGAGGCCCTTATCGCGCTCAAGTCCGGCGGCGGCGTTGAAACAATCCTCGCATGGCCGCGAACTCCGCACAGGACAAGACCCTTCCCGCATCGCCACGCAAGCTCGAGAAGGCCCGCGAGGAGGGACAGGTCGCGCGTTCGCGCGACCTCGGCCACTTCGCGGCGATCGCGGGCGGCGGCGCGGCGCTGGTGCTGCTCGCGCCGCTCGCCTCGGCGCGGCTCCAGGAGGCGCTCGCCCGGGCCCTGAGCTTCGACGGCGCGCAGGCGCTCGGCGACGACGCGATGTCCACGCAGCTGCTCGGCTGGACGACGATGCTGCTCTGGGCCGTCCTGCCGTTCGGCTTGCTGACGGCTGGGCTCGCGGTCGCGAGCGCGCTTGCGGTCGGCGGCTGGGCCTGGACGGCCGAGCCGCTCGGGCCGCGCTTCCAGGTGCTGGACCCGCTCGCCGGCCTCGGCCGCGTGTTCTCGAAGCAGCAGGGGATCGACGCCTTGAAGGCGAGCGTTCTCGCGCTGGTGCTGGGTGCGATCGGCGCGTCGTGGCTTGCCGGCCACGCACGCGAGCTGGTCGGCGTGCTCGCGCTTCCCCTGCCGGCGGCGATCGGCGCCGCGAGCGCGATGCTGGTCGCGGGAATGGGCCTGATCCTGCTCGCGCTCGCCGTCTTCGCCGCCATCGACGTTCCGCTGCAGAGGCGACTGCACGCCGAGCGGCAGAAGATGAGCCACCAGGAGCTCAAGCAGGAGCAGCGCGAGCTCGACGGAAACGCCGAGGTCAAGGGCAAGGTCCGCGCGCGCATGCGCGAGATGACGCGGCGCCGGATGATGGCTGCCGTTCCGCGCGCCGACCTCGTCGTCATGAACCCGACCCACTACGCGGTCGCGCTCAAGTACGACGACCAGACGATGACCGCGCCGCGCGTCGTCGCCAAGGGCGCCGACCTGCTCGCGCTGCGCATTCGCGACCTCGCGCAGGAGGCGAGCGTCCCGGTTCTGGAGACTCCGGTGCTCGCGCGCGCGCTCTACGCGCACGCCGAGCTCGACCGCGAGATCCCCGCCGCCTTGTTCGCCGCGGTCGCGCAGGTGCTGGCGTACGTCTACCAGCTTCGTGCCGCGCTGCGCGGGCAGGTGCCGATGCCGGGCGAGCTGCCTTCGATCGACGTCCCGGTCGAGCTCGATCCTCACTTCGCATGAGCGCTGCCCGAGCGACTAGGACGGAGCCGGCGCGGTGCCGCAGCGACAACCACTTCGCTTCCGTCAGGACGAACAACAAATGAACCCGTTGATGCAACAACTGCAGCAATGGCTCGGCCCGAACGCGAAGGCGATCCGCGCCCTGATGGCCCCGCTCGTCGTCGTGATGATCCTCGCGATGATGGTGCTGCCGCTGCCGCCGTTCGTCCTCGATCTTCTCTTCACCTTCAACATCGCCATGGCCCTCATGGTGATGATGGTCGCCGCCTACATGGTGAGGCCGCTCGACTTCGCGGCGTTCCCGGCTGTCATCCTGCTGACGACGCTGCTGCGCCTGTCGCTCAACGTCGCCTCGACGCGCATCGTCCTGCTCGACGGCCACACCGGATCGGCAGCCGCGGGCAAGGTGATCGAGTCGTTCGGCCATTTCCTCATCGGCGGCAACTTCGCTGTCGGCCTGATCGTCTTCGCGATCCTCGTCGTCATCAACTTTGTGGTCGTGACCAAGGGCGCCGAGCGGATCGCAGAGGTCGGCGCGCGCTTCACGCTCGACGCGATGCCAGGCAAGCAGATGGCGATCGACGCCGACATGAACGCCGGACTGATCGACGAGAAGGAGGCCAAGCGGCGCCGCGCCGAGGTCGGCGACGAGGCCGAGTTCTTCGGCTCGATGGACGGCGCGTCGAAGTACGTGCGCGGCGACGCGATGGCCGGCCTCCTGATCCTCTTCATCAACGTCATCGGTGGCTTCGTCATCGGCCTCGCGCAGCACGGCCTCACCGCGTCGCAGGCAGCCGACAGCTACGTGCTGCTCGCCGTCGGCGACGCGCTGGTCGCGCAGATCCCGGCGCTCCTCATCTCGGTCGCGGCGGCGATGGTCGTCTCGCGCGTCGGCAAGGAGGCCGATGTCGGCAGCCAGATCACGAAGCAGGTGTTCTCGTCGCCGCGCTCGCTCGCGGTCGTCGCCGGCGTCCTCGCGGTGATCGGCTCGATTCCGGGCATGCCGCACCTCGTCTTCCTGCTCATGGCCGCCGGGCTCGGCTGGGGCGGGTGGATGCTGCGCCAGGCGCAGCAGCGCGCCAGGAATGCGCCCAAGCCCGCGCCGGCGCCGCTCGAGGCCAATGCCGAGGCGACCTGGGACGACCTGCAGCCTGTCGACACGCTCGGCCTCGAGGTCGGCTACCGCCTGATCGCGCTCGTCGACAAGGCGCGCCAGGGCGACCTGCTCGCGCGCATCAAGGGCGTGCGGCGCAAGTTCGCGCAGGACGTCGGCTTCCTGCCGCCGCCGGTGCACATCCGAGACAACCTCGAGCTGAAGCCGAGCGCTTACCGGCTGACGCTGCGCGGCGCGGTCGTCGGCGAAGGCGAGGCGTATCCCGGCATGTGGCTGGCGATCAACCCCGGCGGCGCGACGACCCCGCTGCTCGGCACGGCGACGACCGACCCGGCATTCGGCCTGCCTGCAACCTGGATCGAGGAGCGCCAGCGCGAAGCGGCGCAGATGGCTGGTTTCACCGTCGTTGATTGCTCGACCGTCGTCGCGACCCACCTCTCACACTTGATGCAGGTGCATGCCGCCAAGCTGCTCGGCCGCGTCGAGACGCAGCAGCTGGTGGAGCACGTGACCAAGCTCGCGCCCAAGCTCATGGAAGACGTCATCCCGAAGATGGTCGGCATCGCTACGCTGCAGAAGGTGCTGCAGCTGCTGCTCGAGGAAGGCGTGCACATCCGCGACATGCGCTCGATCGTCGAGTGCCTCGCCGAGTTCGCCGCCACCGTCACCGACCCGGCCGAGCTGGCGCGCCGGATCCGCGTCCACCTCGCGCCGTCGATCGTCCAGCAGATCTACGGGCCGACCAAGGAGCTCGAGGTCATCGCCCTGGAGCCCGAGCTCGAGCGCATGGTGACGCAGGCGCTCAACTCTCCGCATGGCGCGGCACTCGACCCGGGCGTCGCCGACGTCCTCACGAAGAGCGCCGCCGAATCTGCGAAGCGCCAGGAAGACCTCGGCCATCCGGCCTGCCTGCTCGTCCCCGACCTCATTCGCGCGCCGATGGCGCGCCTGCTCAGGCGCGCCGCGCCGCGCCTGCGGGTATTGGCGCACAGCGAGATCCCTGAGACCCACTCGATCCGCATCGGCTCGATCATTGGAGCAGCATCTTGAACGTCAAACGCTTCACCGCGCGCAACTCGCGCGAAGCCCTCCGTCTCGTGCGCGAGGCACTCGGCGATGATGCTGTCATCCTCTCGACCAAGCCGAGCACCGGCGGTGTCGAGGTGGTCGCGATGCCGCCCGAGAGCATCGGCCGGCTCGAGGCGATGTCGGTGCTCGAGCCCGTCGCCGAGCCGGCGCCGAGTCCCGCAACGCTCGCCGCGACGAGCACCGAGCAGGACGCCGAACGGCTCTCGATGAGCACGCTCTCGTTCCAGGACTACGTCAGGAAGCGCATGCTGCGGCGCCGCCAAGCGTCGCTCGGCGCGGCGCAGGCGGGCGGCGCGGCTTTGCCCGCTGCCGAGCCGGTCAAGGTGGCACCGGCCCTGGCCCCGATCGTCGGTTCGCGGCTCGACGTTCGTCTCGACGACGACACCTTCGTGCAGGAGCTCGCTCCGGAGCGCGAAGAGCAAGCGCCCGCCGCGTCGTTCGACATCGATCCCGCACCTTCGCTCGCGAGCGATGACCGCGCGGCGCTCCGCCGCGACCAGGCACTGCTGGGCGAATTGCGGGCGGTCAAGGACCTGATCGAGGAGCGCTTCGGCGCGCTCGCGTTCATGGAAAAGCTGCAGCGCCGTCCTGCCGAGGCACGCCTTGCCCAGAAGCTGCTCGACTGCGGCTTCTCGCCGATGCTGGTGCGAAAGCTCGCCGAAGGCTTCAAGGCCGACAACGGCGACGAGACCGAATGGGCAGCGCAGATCCTCGAGAAGAATCTGCGCACCGCCGCTGCCGGCGAGGCGATCGAGGAGCGCGGCGGCGTGTTCGCGCTCGTCGGCGCGACGGGCGTCGGCAAGACGACGACGACCGCGAAGATCGCCGCCGCGTTCGCGGCGCGTCACGGCGTCGCGCAGCTCGGCCTGATCACGCTCGACGCCTACCGGCTCGGCGCGCACGAGCAGCTCCGCGCCTATGGCCGCATCCTCGGCGTGCCGGTGCACACCGCGCACGACCGCGCGTCGCTCGAGGATCTCCTCGAGCTGCTCGCCGGCAAGAAGATGATCCTGATCGACACCGCCGGCATGGCGCAGCGCGACACGCGCACGCGCGAGCTGCTCGACATGCTCTCGCACCGGAGCGTCCAGCGCCTGCTCGTCGTCAACGCGGCGTCGCAAGGCGAGACGATCGAGGACGTGCTGGTCGCCTATCGCGCGCCGAGCTGCACCGGCATGGTGCTGAGCAAGCTCGACGAGGCGATCAAGCTCGGCCCCGCGCTCGACGCCGCGATCCGCCATCGCCTGACCGTGGTCGGCATCGCCAACGGCCAGCGCGTCCCCGAGGACTGGCATCGGCTGTCGGCCAATGCGCTCGTGCAGCGCGCGATGCGCGGCGGCGGCAGCGCCGCCTGGAAGCTCGACGCGGGCGAGGTGAACCTGGTGTTCGCCGCTTCCGCCGGAGCGCACGGCGCGCTGGCGCTCAACGGCTGAAGGTCACCGCTCTCCAAAGACATGCCGATCCCTTCCCGCCAAGACCAGGCCGCCGGCCTGCGCCGCATGTTCACCGGCGCGACGGTGCGCGTCGTTCCGGTCGTCTCCAACCCCTACCTCGCGTGCGGCGGCGTCCTGCTCGAGCGGCTCAGCACCGCGCTCGCCGAGCGCGGTGCGCGCGTTCTCGTCGTCGATGCCGGCGAGAGCGCCGGCAGCGCCGGCGAGATGGCGCTGGTCGATCTCGCCCAGTGCGTCGAGCGGTTGTCGCCGCAGATCGCCTACCTCGCCGCGCGCGGCCTCGCGGTCCGCTTCGTCGATTCCGGTGGCTCGACGCGCGCTTTCCTCGAGCGCGCCGCGGAAGCCGCGCCTGGCTGCAACGTCGTCGTCGTCCACGCGAGCGCGAGCGATCTCTGCCGCATGCTCGCGCGGCGACACCACGAATCGTTCGACGGTGCCGACGCGCCGTGCCCGATCGTCCTCGCCGAGGACCGGCCGGCGAGCGTCACCCACGCCTACGCGTCGATGAAGCTGCTCGCCGAGCGCGCCGGCATCGTCGTCAGCGAGCTCCTGCTCGGCGCTGCGCCGAGCTCGCCGCGCGCCGAGCGCATCGCCGCCAAGCTGGCGTCGTGCGCCGACCATTTCTTCGCCGGCGTGCTGCGCGACTGGGCGCGTGCCGATCCGGCAGGCGACCCGTGCGAACCGCCGGGCGACGACCTGTGCCGCATCGTCGCGGCGCGCTTCGCGCAAGACGCTGCGGTTCGGGACTTTTCGCACACGGCCGAGCGCCACACCGTTCGATCGGTGGCCCCATGATCTCCGGAGCGACCATGTACACCGCCAAAGGCCAGCTGGACCTGAACTCGACGCTGAAACAGTACAGCGGGCTGGTTCGTCGGCTGGCGCACCAGATGATCGCCAAGCTGCCGGCGAACGTCGAACTCGACGACCTGATCCAGGTCGGCATGATCGGCCTGACCGACGCGCTGAGCCGCTTCGATGCCGCGCAAGGCGTGCAGTTCGAGACCTTCGCGACCCAGCGCATCCGTGGCGCCATGCTCGACGAGCTGCGCGGCAACGACTATCTCTCGCGCGGAACGCGCAAGCATCAGCGCTCGATCGAGTCGGCGGTCGCCAGGCTCGAGCAGCAGCTCGGCCGCGCGCCGCAGGAGAGCGAGATCGCCAAGGAGATGGGCATCACGCTCGCCGAGTACCAGGAGCTGCTCAGCAAGGTGCGCGGCACCCAGCTCGTCTATCTCGAGGACATGTCGGGCGCCGATGGCGACAGCGACTTCCTCGACCGCCACGTCGCCGACGCCGAGGCGAATCCGCTCGCCCAGCTACAGGACGAGCGGATGCGCGCGGCGCTCGTCGAGGCGATCAAGGTCCTGCCCGAACGCGAGCAGTACGTGATGAGCATGTACTACGAGCACGACATGAACCTGAAGGAGATCGCGGCGGTGC
>DASXXO010000396.1:0-8557 GCA_036503045.1 Caldimonas sp.
ATCCACCCGCCGCCGAAGCCGCGCAGCAACGATGGGTAGATGTACATGTTCTGGCCGGCGCCCGCGAAGCCGCGCAAGGCGAGCCCGTAGGTGCGCGCGTTCGCGTCGGTCAGCGCCTTCGCGTTGCCCACCAGCTGGTCGTAGGTGTCGGCCGGCTTGAGCCCTTTGGCGTCGTACAGGTCCTTGCGGTAGACCTGCACCGTCATCTCGCCGTCGTACGGGATCCCGTAGGGCTTGCCGTCGACCGAGTCGGCTTCGCGCCACGCCTTGATGATGTCGTCGTAGCGGAACCAGTCCTTGTCCGTGAGCGTCGCATCGTTGAGGTACTTGTCGAGCGGCTCGACCCAATGGTTCGAGACGTAAAGCGGGTAGTACATCGGATCCGCCGCGTGCGTCGCGTAGGTCGCCGTCTTCGACGAGAGGTCGAGCAGCGCCTTTTGGCGGATTTGCCCCGGCGGCACCTTCTCGAAGCGCAGGTGGATGCCGGTAAGCGCCTCGAACTGCGGCTGCAGCGAGATCAGGTTCTCGAAGTAGCTCGCCGAGATCACGGCAACGGTGATCGTCTCGCCCTCGGTCTGCTTCCAGTTGATCTTGGCCGCACGATACGGCTCGAGGTCGTCGCCCTGGGCGAGCGCGCGCGTCCAGCCGGCTCCTGTCGCTGCCGCGGCGCCTGTGACGGCGCCCTGGATCAAGACGCCGCGGCGCGTCGGATGCTTTGTCATGAAGGTGTCTCCCTGTTGTGGCAAGACCATAGCAGCGGGCCCCGACCCGCACAATCCGATCGAGCGAGGCTGGTCGGACGCGCGGCACGCAGTTTGCCGAAGCCGCATCGAACAATTCGACCTTCAAGGAGCCCGATCCATGCAACTCGACGAGTTGACCGGCAAGTACCAGCACTTGCGCTCCGAGCTCGACGCCGCCTATGCGGCGCCGGTGTGGGACAGCAACCGCATCAACCGCATTGCCGCCGAGATGATTCCCGTCGAGTTGGCACTCGCTTCATTCCAGTTCCAGGGCAACACCGAAGAAGGAGCGTCGCATGGCTGAGCGTTCGAGCCCCGTCGCAGGCGAAGGCTACCGGGCGACACCGATCGTCGAACCGTGGGGCGACGCCGGATGGAAGGCCGGCGTGCTTCTGAGCGGCGGCGACGCGCGCGGCGATCGCCCAGCAAAGAGTCTCGGCCCGCAGCTGTTCGCCTCGCGCGAGGACGCCTGGCAATTCGCCGAGTCGGAGTACGGTTCGCTCGGCGGCGACTGAGCGCGCAGCGCTCGCGCGCGCTGCGGTCTGCGCGCCGACGCAGTCGCCCGGGCGTATTCGGGCTTGACGGGCGTGCGCAATCGGGCCGCTGCGCGTCGTCAGCGCGGGGCGCGCTCGGGGTGCGCGGCGCGCCACTGCGGGAAGACGAACCAAAGAAGGACGAACATCGCGAACACGGCGCTGCCGATCGCCAGTCCGAGCACCGGCGTCCCCGTGATCACGCGCGCGACCGGGTGGACGTCGATCGCCAGCCGGCGGCCAGCGGCAACATCGCGCAGATCACCAGGCGCGACGCGAGCGCGAGGAAGGCCGCTGTCGCGCGTCGACGGTCGACCTGCTGGTGATAGGCCGCCGGCGTCACGAGCAGTGCGATCGCGATCGTGACGAGGACGATTGCCGCGAGGTGGAGTTGCTGCTCGAGCTCGCTCAGTCTGTGCCCGAAGCCGTCGCTGAAGACCCCGATCAGCTGGAAGCCGAACAGCGCCTGCACGCCAGGCAGCACCATGCGTGCCTCGTCGAGCATATGGCCGAGCGCCGTGCCGAGCGACTGCCTCTCGTGGCCGCGCGTCGCGTCGCTACGCGCCTCGGCGGCGCCGTTCACGACCCGTTCCGCGCAGCGGCGCCGACCGCGCTCGTTCGAGAGCATCAACGCGTTCCCCTCGGGCTTGTACTTGGGCTTGCGGCGCCTTCCCGGCGTCGCCTCGATGAGCGCGAGCCAGGCGCCTTCGTCGTCCTGCAGAGGCGGCGATTCGAGCGTCGTGCGATCGGCCATCGTCTCGAGCGTCCAAGACGCCCAGGAGCTACCCGCGTGCCCTGTCAGGGCCCGACGGCGCGCGGCCACAGCCGCGTCGAGGCGAGAAACACGACAGCGCCGACGGCAAGCGTGCCCGCGGCGATCACCAGCGAGAGCGTGAACGCCGCGCCGACGCCGGCGCTCTTCTTCAGCAAGACTGCCACCATCGGCGGCCCCGCCGACTGGCCGATGCTCCATATCGCGGTGACGAGCCCGGTCGTACCGGCGACCTGATGCGGCCGCAACCGACGCACCTCGTGCATCGCGAAGTAGGTGATGGCGGTGAACGGAAAGCCGAGCAGGAAGCTGCCGATCGCGAACCCGGCGGCGCTCGGCGCGCCGATGCCGATTGCGATCGCGATCGCCTGCACGAGGTAGGCGCCGGCAAGCACGAGGCGCAGGTCACCGCTCACGCGCACGCGCGTCGCGAGCAGCGCGCCGAGGATCACGCCGGCGCCGAAGATCGGCCAGAACAGGTCGAGCCATGGCGAGTCGGCGGGCAGCGCCGCGCGCGCGATCACCGGCAGGAAGGTCGCGGTGACGATGTAGCCGAATCCGGAGATGCCGTACGCGACGGCGAGCGTCGCGACCTCGGCGCTGCCGTGCTGCGCTGGCCTTGGCGCGGCGCTCGGGGCAGGCGCTTGCGAGAACTCCGCGCTCGGCGGCGTCGCCGTCGCATCGTGTTGCACGGTCGCGGTCGTGAAGACGCGCCACACCCACCCGGTGAGGATCGCGGCGAGCGCGCCGAACACGAGCCACGCGTCCGCCGACGTCCAGTGCCAGGCGACCATCGCGCTCGCCAGCAGTCCGCTCGCGACGATGCCGACGCCCGGCCCGGCGAACATCGCGCCGCCGAGAGCAGGCTTGCCGCGCGCGGCGAGTTGTGCGAGGCACCATCCCGACGAGTACACGAAGACGAGCGCGCTCGCGATGCCGGCGAGAAAGCGCAGCGCCGGCCACGCCGACGCGAACGGCAGCGCCATCGCGAGCGTGAGCACTGCCGTGCCGACCAGGCCGGTGCGCACGAGTGGCGGCGCGTCCGGCGCTGGCAGGCTCGGCACGCGCGCCCAGACAAACGGCTGCAAGGTGCACAGCACGGCGCCGGCGAGATAGCCGACGTAGTTCGCGCTCGCGAGCCAGCTCGCGGCATGCAGGTCGACGACGCCGTCGCGCAGCATCATCGGCAAGATCGGCGTGAACGCGAAGCGCCCGATCCCCATCGCGACCGCGAGCGCGACCAGTCCGGCGACGGCGATCGCGCGCGCGCTCAAGGCGGCAGCTCGACGATCTCGACCCAGTTCGGATTTCTCCCGATCGCCTGGTCGCCGAGCTTGGACAGCGCGCCGCTCGCGCCGTCTATGGCGTAGCGGCTGAGACGATGCGACGCCTGGCCGACCGCGAGGAGGAATCGCCCATCGGGCGAGATCGCGAAGCCGCGCGGCTCGCGCTCGGTCGCGACCGTCGCGATCGGCGCCAGCGCGCCACTCGCCGGGTCGACCGCGAACGCGGCGAGCGTGCTCGAGCGGCGCTCGCTGGCGTAGAGGAAGCGACCGTCGGGAGTGAGATGGAGATCGGCGGCCCACGGCGCGCCGCCGGCGAATCCGCGCGGCAGCGCCGGCGCGACCGCGACCGCGCGCAGCGTTCCGGCCGTGGCGTCGAAGGCGAGCGTGTCGACGGTCGCGTCGAGCTCGTTGAGCAGATAGACGAACGGCCGGCGCGGATGGAAGACGAAATGGCGCGGTCCCGCGCCCGGCCGCGCGTGCCACGCCGGCGGCGTGTTGTCGGAAAGCCGCCCGGTCGCGGCGTCGAAGCGCATCTGGCGCACGACGCCGCCGCCGAGGCAGGTCGCGAACGCAAAGCGGTTGGCCGGATCGACCTGGATCGCGTGCGCGTTGGCGTCGGTCGGAACCACCTGCTGCGCCGCCTGCGCGACGCCGTCGCCGTCGATCGGGCTCACCGCGACCAGACTCGATCCGTACGATGCCGAGAGCAGGAAGCGGCCACGCCGATCGGTCGAGATCCAGCACATGCTCGCGGGCAGCGGCGCGCTGCCGAGCTCGGCGAGGCGGCCGCTCGCCGGGTCGACGCCCAAGCTCAGCACGCGATAGGGGTCGCTGCGGATCGACGCATAGAGCACGTGCCGGTCGGGTCCGAGCGCGAGCGGCATGACGACGCCGCCGGTCGCATGGCGATCGACCTCGCGCAGCGCGCCGCTGGCGCGGTCGAGCGCGAGGATCGCGATGTCGTGGCTGTCGGCGTTGGCGACGTAGACGATCCATTCGCGCTGCGCGCCTGGCGGCGGCACGTCCGCGAGGTCGCTCACCGCTCGTCCGCCGCGCCCGCCGCGGCCGCAGGACCCGAGTGCGTCATCGCGCCCAGGTGCGCTGGGCCGGCCAGCTTGGCGCACTTCTCGAGCACGCCGCTCTGGGCGACGCCCGGCGCGACGTCGTCGCGGGTCATCGCGTGGCCCGCTGCGGCGAGGTGGCCGGCCGTCGGCCGACCATCACGCCGAGACCCGCGAAGCCGAGCGAAGGGAGGCGCGATGTCATGGCGTTCAGGGCTAACGAGAAATCCGGAGCGGCGCGCACCGCGTTCCATGCAGAGGCAAACTGCCAGGTCGGCTGTGCGGCGAACGATACACTTTTCGGCGTCCGCGACGGCCGCTCGGAGACGACTGGGTCGCCAGCGGCGGCTCGCTGTGGCGACGGATATCAGAACACCCGATGCCCGGTGATCAGCGACGGCAGCCAGGTCGAGAACACCGCCACGTATGTGACGAGGTTGATCGCGATCCAGATCGCGAGGTAATACGGCCATGCCGTCCGCGTCGCCTGGCCGATCGAGATGCCGCCGATAGCGCAGCCGACGAACTGCACCGTGCCGACCGGCGGGTGGACGAGGCCGAGGGCGCAGTTGAGCAGCAGCATCATGCCGAACTGGACCGGGCCGACGCCCATCTGGATCGCCAGCGGCAGGAACAGGGGCGTCGTGATCAGGATATGTGCCGCCATGTCGAGGAAGATGCCGAGGAAGATCTGGATGATGTTGATGTACAGCAGCATCAGCCACGGCTCTTTCGTCGCATGCAGCAGGGCGGCCTCGATCGCTGCCGGGATCTCGAGATAGGCCATCTGCCAGCGCAGCATGTTCGACACGCCGATCAGAAGCAGGATGACGCCGGTCGTCTTCGACGCCTTGGCCAGCGACTTGAGCAGTTTGGTGCGGCTCATGGTCCGGTAGAAGAAGGCGGTCAGGCAGAGCGAATAGGCGACGGCGATGGCCGCAGCCTCGGTCGCGGTGGTGACGCCGCCCATGACGCAGCCCAGGATCACGCCGATCACGAGCAGGCCCGGAATTGCTGCGACGAAGGTGCGCAGGACGACGCTCCAGCCGGGGAAGATCTCGACCATCGAGCTGCCGTCGGCGCGCCGGGGAAAGCCGTTCTTCGCCGCCTGCCAGTAGGCGGCGACGAGCATGCAGACCATGATCCAGAAAACCGGGATCAGGCCGGCGAACATCAGGTCGCCGATGGAGACGCCGCGGATCGCGTGGCCTTCGATCGTGCCCACCGCAGCCTGCGCCGCGAAGGCGTAGATGATCATGTTGTGCGAGGTCGGCATCAGCGCGCCGGTGAGCGAGGCGTGGGTCGTCACGTTGACCGCGTAATCGGCGCTGTAGCCCTCGCGCTTCATGATCGGGATCATGACCCCGCCCATCGCCGAGGTGTCGGCCACTGGCGAGCCGGAGACGCCGCCGAAGAGCGTACTCGCCACCACGTTGGCCAGGCCGAGGCCGCCCTTCAGGTGGCCGACCATGCTGCGCGCGAAGTCGAGGATCTTGTCGGCGATGCCGCCGTGCAGCATCAGCTCGCCCGAGAAGATGAAGAACGGGATCGCCAGGAACGAGAACACGTTCATGCCCGAGACCATCATCTGGATCGGCGTCGCGAGCGGCAGGCTTTCGACCGCGAAGGTCGCCAGGCAGCTCAGGCCGATCGCGAACGCGACCGGCACGCCGAGGACGAGGAAAAGCAGGAAGCTCAGGCAGAGGACCGTCAGTTCCATGGCTTCACGCGGCGCTGCCCGGCCGGCGGACGAACTGGGCGACGAGGTGCTCGATCGAGAAGATCGCGATCAGCACCGCCGCCATGATCGGCGGCAGGTAGCGGAAAGCTTCCGAGATGCCGAGCGTCGGGATCGTGTCGCGCCAGGTCGACGTCGCCATATGGATGCTGCCCCAGAGCAGCAGCGCCGCGAACGCCAGGATCAGCAGCTCGACGATCGCATGGACCGCAGCCTGCGCCTTCGCAGGGAGCAGCTGGACCACCGAATCGAGGCCGATGTGGCCGGACTCGCGCGCGCCGGCGGCGGCGCCGAACATCGCCACCGAGATCACCATCAGCAGCGCCACCTGCTCGACGTACGGCTGCGATGCGCTGAAGACGTAGCGCAGGACGACGCCGTAGATCACGACGGCCCCCAGCGCGGCCAGGCAGGCGCAGGCGAGGTGCAGCACCCAGCGCGAGAGCCGGGCGCTCAGCAGCGTCAGCCAGTCCATGCGCGACGACCGCGCGGCTACTTCGCGTTCACAACTTCCTGGAGCAGCGCCTTGAGCTCCGGCGTGCTCGCGAACTTGTCCCAGACGGGCTTTTCGACATCGACGAAGCTCTTCTTGTCGATCTCCGAGTTGGGGATGATCTTCGCTCCGCTCTTGAGCACCGCGGCCCGGGCTTCCTTTTCCTTCGCATCCCAGAGCTGGACGTAGTACGGCACCGACTCCTTGGCGGCCTTCCTGATCGCCGCCTGCTCATCGGGCGGGAGCGTGTCCCAGACCTTCTTCGAGAACACCAGCACCTCCGGCGACATCACGTGCATCGTCTCGGAGAAGATCGGCGCCGATTCGAAGTGCTTGGTCTCCTCGTACGACGGGATGTTGTTCTCGGCGGCGTCGATCAGGCCGGTCTTCAGGCCGGTGTAGACCTCGGCGAACGGCATCGGCGTGGGCGACGCGCCCATGGCGTTGATCAGGCTCACCCACAGGTCCGACTGCTGCACCCGGACCTTGAGCCCTTTCATGTCGGCGACGTTCCTGATCGGCTTTTTCGCGTACATCGATCGCGCGCCGCTCTCGTACAGGCACAGGCCGATGAAGCCGGCCTTGTCGAACGCGGCGAGGATCCGGTCGCCCTGCGGCCCGTACATCGTCTTCCTGAAGTGATCGAGATCGCGGAAGAGAAAGGGCATCGACGGAATCATCGACTCGGGCACGATGCCATGAAAGGCCGCGGTGCTGACCCGCACCATGTCGATGGCGCCGATCTTCACCTGCTCGACCGTGTCCTTCTCGGAGCCGAGCGCGCTGTCGCTGAATATCTTGATCTTGTCCTTGCCGTTGGTTGCCTTCGACAGCTGCTCGCCCATGAACATCACGGCGCGGTTGGTCGGATATTCCTTGGCGTGGACGTCGGCGGAGCGGAAGTCGCGCGCCATCGCCGGCGCGGCAAGAGCGACGAGCGCCGCGGCGACGAGGGCGGCGGTCTTGCGGATGCGAAGCGTCATTTCGATGTCTCCCGGTGGTTCATTCGTAAGGTCCTTTGACGACGAAGCCGCCGCCCTGGAACAACGTCGCCGGATCGCCCCGGTCGAGCGTCGGTTGGCGCGCCTCGATCGCTGCGCGGTACGGCTCGGAGCTGTCGCGCGGCTGAAAGCCGAGGTGCCGCGCAGGCGTGTTGTCCCACCAGATGCGCGCGTTGTCGGAGACACCGTAGACGACGCTGTGGCCGACCACCGGCGCGGTGAGACAGGCGACGACGAGGCGCTCGAGGTCGTCGTAGCTGAGGAAGGTCGCGAGCATGCGCCGGTCTTTCGGCTCGGGGAACGACGAGCCGATGCGCAGGCACGCGGTCTCGATGCCGTAGCGGTCGAAGTAGAAGCGCGAAAGGTTCTCGCCGAACGCCTTGCTGAGGCCGTAGTGGCCGTCGGGGCGCATCGGGTCGCGCGGCGAGACGACCTCGTCCTGGCGGTAGAAGCCGGTGACATGGTTCGAGCTCGCGAAGACGATGCGCCGCACGCCGTGCTTGCGCGCGGCTTCGTAGAGGTTCCAGACGCCGACGATGTTGGCCTGCACGATCGGCACGAACGGACCTTCGACCGAGATGCCGCCGAGATGGACGATCGCGTCGCTGCCGGCGACCATCGCGTCGACCGCTCCGGCGTCCTCGAGCGCCGCGACAACGACCTCTTCCCCGGCCTCGGCAGGTGCCATCGGCGCGATATCGCTCGCACGCAGCACGCGGGCGAGCCGGCGCAGGCGCGGCCGCAGCACGCGGCCGAGCCCGCCGGCGGCGCCGGTCAGGACCAAGCGGCCGAAGAGGGGCGCCGGCGACGCGGGAGCGCTGGAAGGTGAGGACACTTCGTTATCGTCGGCGAACGGCGCACGCGATGGCGGCGCGCCGCTTCGTAGAGATTCCAGGCGCCGACGATGTTGGCCTGCACGATCGGCGCGAA
>DASXXO010000397.1:0-2180 GCA_036503045.1 Caldimonas sp.
GGCTCGGCGCCGGGCTGCGGTCCTTCCTCCGTCCCTGAGTCCGCCGCGTCGCCGAGACGCTGTTTTCCTACTGGACGGAGATCGTCTTCGCCGTCGGCGTCGCATCGAGCACCAGCGTTGCAGGCCACACGGGGCAGGTGACGCCAAGGCTGGCGTTGCTCGGGTCGCCGTTGCTCGCGAACGCGCCGATGCTGCGCATCATCGCGTCCGACAGCGCCAGGCGTCCCGGCCGCATTCTGTTTTCATGTGACGTCTCCTTGCGCCGTAGTCTCGGTGTGCCCCGGACCGCGTTCAATGTCGAACGAGCACATCGGCGGGGCGCGACCGACGTGGTCGAAGTCCACCGCAAAAACCCGGATGCGCGGAAGAGCGTCAGGATGGCGGCGTGCTGAGACTCCAGAGGCGCAGCGCGATGTGGATCTCCAGCAAACGAGAAGCCTGGCCCCAATGCCCGAGCAGGTCCTCGATCGTCGCCAGCCGCTGCCGGACGGTGTTGACGTGGATCCCCATCCGCTGCGCGGTCGTCTTGGCGTTCTGGTTGCCGTCGAAGTAGGCCAGCAGCGTCGCAGCGAGCTCCGAGCCCCGCTTTTGGTCGTGCGCGAGCAAGGGGCCAATCGTCGCGTCGAGAAAGCGTTGGAGGCTCGCGCGGTCGTGCGTTTCGAACAATGTCGAGTAGATCGCCAACTCGTCCTGGCCGACGATCTGGCCCTGCACGCCGATCCGACCCAGCACTGCCAGCGCCCGCCGGAGCGTGCCGAACAACTCGGGGATCTCTGCCGGCCTCGATACCGGGCGCGACAGCACGCCGCGATGCACGGCCTTCAACTCCTGGCGCACCCACGTGGAGACCGTCTGGCGCACCTCCTGCGCGCTGCTTGCCCCGCACAGGATGACGAGCACGCCGTCGATGTCGTCGGCCAGCGCATTGGCCGGGATCGCGATGCGGCCGAAGCGTCGCGCGGCGTAGTCGGCGCGCGGGCTGTCCATCTCCACCAGCACGAGCGAAAGCGGCCGAGTCAGATCGAGGCCATGCTGCGCGGCACGGTCCGCGAGCACGGCAGGGTCGTCCTGGCGCGGCGAAACGAGCGAGCGCAGAAGCACCGCCGCACTTCTGTTTCGCGACGCCTCGGCGCGGTGCTGCGACAACAGCACGACGCCTATCACGCTGCAGCTTCGCTCGAAGGTGCGCACGGCGACTTCCTCGAGAGCGCCGCGGTGGAACAGCAGCGCCGTGCCGAGGAGGTCGTCGCCGCCGATGACCGGCAGCGCGCGACAGGTTTCGCGGTCGAGCTCGTAGGCGACGACGGAGCGGCCCGTCGTCCGGCTCGCACGCACGGCGCGCGCCAGGTCGGCGCCGTGCTCGCCGTTCGGGCCGTACGACGCTGCCCCGGCGCCGTCATATCCCTCCGCGGTGCCGCCGCCGACGACCAGGCCGGTCTCGTCGAGCACCAGCATGCTGCCGCCGAGGAGCTGCGCGACCGCCTGGCACAAGGTCGCGAGCGATGCTCCGCGCGCGAGCAGCGAGGTGATCTTCTCGTGCGCGTCGATGGCGGCCTGGATGTTCAGCAGGTGCCGCTCGAGCTCGGCGCGGGCCTGGTCGGCCTTCGTCAGGGCTGCGTTGGCGCGCTCGAAGTCGCGCGCGTTCTTCAACGCGACCGCGGCGTAGGTGGCCAGCGTGCACAGGATCGACGTGCTCTGCGCCGTGTGCATTCGGTGATATCGGTCGGCGACGAACAGAAGGCCGATCACCTCGCCTTCCCAGATCAGCGGCACGCCGACCAACGCGGCGATGCCTTCCTCGCGGAAGGTGTCGTCGAGCTTCGCGTCGTGCGCGAAGCGCTTGTCGTGCAGGTAGTCCGGGGTCGTGAAGGGCAGCCGGGTCGACATGACAAGGCCCGCGACTCCGCGGTCTCGGCGCGCGACCATCGCCGAAGGCCCCTGCGACAGAGCGCCGTCGACCACCAGCACATGGAACTCGCCGACATCGGCGTCGTAGGTCGAAAGCCAGGCGACGTCCGAGCCCAGGAGGTTGCGCGCGCGCGAGACGATGGTGCTGAGGAGCTCCTCCAGATCCAGCCGGCTGGAAAGGTCCTGCGCGGACGCGATCACCGCCAGCAGGCCGCGCTCGCGCTGCTCTTGCAGCTCGAGCCGGTTGCGGACGCTCATGGCCATGCGCACCG
>DASXXO010000398.1:0-4753 GCA_036503045.1 Caldimonas sp.
CCTCGCCCGCGACCCAGGCGAGATCCATCGCGCTGAGCCGGTGCGACAGCAGCCACGGATGGTCGTGCCCCTGCACGACGCGCAGCGTGTTGGTGTCCAGCTCCTTGCGCGCGACGAACCACGGCGCGTGCTCGCCGCCGCCGCGCTGCGACTTCTTGTCCTTGACGCCGCCGATGCCCAGCCCCTGGCGCTGGCCCAGCGTGTAGAAGCTCAGGCCCACGTGTTCGCCGAGCTTGCGGCCGCGGTCGTCCAGGATCGGGCCGGGGTCGTGCGCCAGGTACTTGTTCAGGAACTCGCGGAACGGGCGCTCGCCGATGAAGCAGATGCCGGTCGAATCCTTCTTGCGCGCGTTGGGCAGATTGATCTCGTCGGCGATGCGGCGCACTTCCGTCTTGTGCAGCTCGCCGACCGGGAACATGGTCTGCGCCAGCTGCGCCTGGTTCAGGCGGTGCAGGAAATAGCTCTGGTCCTTGGTCGCGTCGAGACCTTTGAGCAGCTCGAAGCAGCCTTCGGGCGTGGCGCGGACGCGGGCGTAGTGACCGGTCGCGATGCGCTCGGCGCCGAGCCGGAGCGCGTGGTCGAGGAATGCCTTGAACTTGATCTCGGCATTGCACAGCACGTCGGGGTTGGGCGTCCGCCCGGCCTGGTACTCGCGCAGGAACTCCGCGAACACGCGGTCCTTGTACTCGACCGCGAAGTTGACGTGCTCGATCTCGATGCCGAGCACGTCGGCGACGCTCGCCGCGTCGAGGAAGTCCTGGCGCGACGAGCAGTATTCGTCGTCGTCGTCCTCCTCCCAGTTCTTCATGAAGATGCCGACCACCTCGTGGCCGGCGCGCTTGAGCAGCCACGCGGTCACGGCGGAGTCGACGCCGCCGGAGAGGCCGACGACGACGCGGTGCAGGGGCGGGCTGGTCACGAAAGTGGGCGGCGGCCGTGCCGCTGCGTGGTTGAATCGCGCGCGTGGGCAGGCGCTTTCTCCAGTATGCCGCGGTCGGCACGGTCGCGACGGCCGTGCACTACGCGATCCTGGTCGGCCTGGTCGAGGCCGGCGGGCTCGCGCCGCAGCACGCTGCCGCGCTTGGCGCATGGGTCGGCGCGCAGGTGGCGTTCGCGGGCAACGCCGCGTTCACGTTCCGCGGCGCGGGCGCGACGCTCGGCTCTTGGCTGCGCTTCCAGATCACCGCGCTGATCGGCGCAGCGCTCAGCTTCGCGCTGGTCGCGGGCGGCGTTCGCGTCGGCCTGCACTACCTGCTGGCGCAGGTCGTCGCGACGCTCCTCACGCTCGTCGTCACTTTCGAGATCAACCGGCGCTGGAGCTTCGCGTCGCCCACGCTGCCCCGAGCGTGACGCCGGCGGCAGCGCGATCCTCGACGAATCCGTCGCTCGCGAGGTAGGCGGCTTCGCGTCGACGTGCGGCGGCGATCGGATCGGCGTCGCCGTCGCGCGGCGCGGCTGCGCACGGGTGGCAGAAGACGAGGCCGCCTTCGCGCGGCGCGCGTCCCAGCCAGGCCTGCATCAGACGGCGGTAGTCGCCGCCGAAGTCGTACGCGCCGAGCAGCACGCGGTTGTGGGCGATGCCGCGGGCGACGAGGGCGCGCTGCAAGGCGCGGCCGCCGCTCGCCGCGATCACGGCGCGCTTGAACGCGGCGCCGGGGCCGAGCGGGCGCCCCGTGTTGCGCACCGCGGTCGGCGTCGGCCAGCGCGCGATCGCAGCGAGGACGGCAACGCGAACGCCGGGCAGCGCGTGCACGTGCTGGTGGCCGTCGACGAATGCGGGTAGCCGGCCGACACCGTCGGCGAAGGCATCGGCCTGGGCGCGGAACTCGGCCTCGATCGCTGCGACCGGCAGGCGGCCGAGATGAGCGAGGACGAGGAGCCGCCCGAGCGAGGGCAGCGTCGGCCAGTGCGCGGCGAGGGCGGCGCTGAGCGGCGCGCCCTCGCTCAGGTTGAAGTGCAGACCGAGCTGCGGGGTGCGCCGGTCGCTCGCCAGGAGCGTCGCGTCGCGCCGCCAGCCCGGCGCCGTCGTCACGCACGACGCGGCGTTCAGCCGCCCTTCGCCGGCGAGGTCGAGGATGGTCTCGGCGACGCCTTCGACCAGGCCGACGTCGTCGGCGCAGACCGCGAGGACGCGTGCGGCCGGCGCCGTCACGGCGCTGCCGCGGCGTCCTCGTCGCTCGGGCCGCTGTCGTGGCGCACGAGGTAGACCGGCCGCCGCTTGACCTCGTCGAAGATGCGGCCGACGTATTCGCCGAGGATGCCGATCGAGAGCAACTGGACGCCGCTGAAGAACATGGTGCTCACGGCGAGCGTCGCCCAGCCCGGGACCTCGGTCCCGTAGGTGTAGTGCTCGATGATGAACCAGACGCCGCCAAGAATCGCGCCGACGGCGATCGTCGCGCCGACTGCGCTCCAGAGGCGCAACGGCGCGTTGGTGAACGCGGTGACGCCGGTGAGCGCGAGGCGTGACAGGCCGCGCATCGAGAACGAGCTCTCGCCCGCGAAGCGCGCGTTCGGCTCGTAGTCGACCGCGACCGAGCGGAAGCCGACCCACGCGTACAGGCCCTTCATGAAGCGGTTGCGCTCGGGCAAGCTCTTCAGCGCGTCGACCACCGCGCGGTCGAGCAGGCGGAAGTCGCCGGCGTTGGCGGGGATCTCGACCGCCGAGCCGGCGTTGACGATGCGATAGAAGATGCGCGTTCCCAGCCTCTTCAGCACCGATTCGTCGCCGCGGGTCTTGCGCACCGTGTAGACCATGTCGGCGCCTTCGCGCCACGCGGCGAGCATGTCGGCCATCAGCGCCGGCGGGTGCTGCAGGTCGGCATCCATCAGCAGCACGAGGTCGCCGTGCGCGCGGTCGAGCCCCGCGGTGAGCGCCGCCTCCTTGCCGAAATTGCGCGACAGCGAGATGTAGCGGACGTTGCGGCCGCGCAGCCAGGGCAGCATCGCGATCTCGGTGTCGTCGCTGCTGCCGTCGTTGACGACGACGATCTCCCAGCGCACGAAGTGCTGGCGCAGCTCCTCGCTCAGCTGCGTCAGCAGCGCCGGCAGGCTCTCGCCTTCGTTGAACGCGGGCAGGATGCAGCTGATCGACGGCGTCGCGTCGCGCCGCGCGGGCACGTTGCGCTCGTCGACGCCGATCGCGCTCATCGCGGGGGAGCCTCGCCGGCCGGGCAGGCGCGCGGCGCGATGCGCCAGAGCGCCGCGCGATGCATCGCGGCCACGCGCTTCGCGTCGGCAAGCGCGGCGACGATCGGCTCGTCCGTGCTCTTGACGATCGCCCACAGCGGCGCGTTGCCGCAGCGCAACGCAAATCCCCGCTGCGCATCGACGAGCAGCGCGGCGGCGCGCTCCGGCGCGAACGGCGCTGCCTCGGCGAGCTCGCGCCGCCAGTTGTCGCGCTTGAAGATGTCGGGGTCGTGCCAATCGGCGATCACGGGCACCGGCTCGCGCAGGCGCGCGTGCAGCGGGACATCGAAGAAGTATTCCTGGACGAAGACGACCGGATCGCCCGGCGCGCGTGCGTCGCGCAGCACGTGCGCGAGCGCGGTTAGGTCGCGGTCGTAGCGCGTCGCCACGAAGACGAGCGCGCCCAGACAGATCGCGACCGCCAGGCCGAGCGTCGCGGCAACAGTCCGGCGCGCCGCGGTGCGCTGGCTGCGCCAGGCCGCCAGCGCGGGCTCGGCGATCAGGAACGCGAGCGGGAAGAGCGCCGGCATGACGTAGCCCACGGGCTTCGATTGCGGGAAGGAGAAGAAGGCGACGACGACCGCGAGCCAGATCCACATCAAGGTGCGCCAGCTGCGGCGGTCGGCGCTGTCGTTCGAGCCTTCGGGAATCCGCGCGCGCACCAGCCAGAGCGACCAGGGCAGCGTCAGCCCCGGCAGCACGACCACGAAGAACCACCAGGGCTGCGGATTGTTGAAGCCGCTCGCGGTGAAGCGCTCGAAGTGCTGGTAGACGAAGAAGAAATGCAGAAACCCCGGGTGGCGCTCCTGCACGAGCAGGAACCAAGGCGCTGCGATGAGGACAAAGACGACGATGCCGAGCGGCGAGACGAGGCGCAGGATCATCCGCGGCTTGCGCATCGCGAGCAGCCAGACGACGACGACGATCCCCGGCAGGACGATGCCGATCAGGCCCTTCGCGAGCACGCCGAGCGCTGCGCAGGCCCAGGCGAAGACGACCTTGCGCCGCGATGGCGTGCCGTCGCGCAGCGCGAGCGCCGCATCGGCGGCGAAGACGATCGTCAGCGCGATCCAGGCCGCGACCGGCATGTCGAGATTGGCGTAATCGGCGGCGGCGAAGAAGAACGGCAGCGTCGCAAGCACGACCATGGTCGCGTTCGCGATCGCTGCGCCGGCGCGCCGGCGGGTCGCTGCCCACAGGCCCAGCATCGCCAGGCCGGAGAGGAGGAGCGGCGCCAGCCTGGCGGCGGCGACGTTGACGCCGAACGCCTCCATCGACAGCGCGGTCAGCCAGTAGAAGAGGGGCGGCTTGTGGAAGAACGGCAGCCCGTCCTGGGTCGGCACGAGCCAGTCGCCCGAGCGCATCATCTCCCAGGCGATGCCGACGTAGCGCCCTTCGTCGGGCAGCGTCAGCGGATGCAGGCCGATCGAGAAACCGAGCCAGACGATGAGCGCGACGGCTGCGCCGACCGGCCGGGGCACGAAACGGCGCACGCCGCCGATCGGCGGCGCCGCTACCCTCAGGCCATGTGCTTCGTCGGCCGGCACGGCGAGGGCAGGAACAT
>DASXXO010000399.1:0-1908 GCA_036503045.1 Caldimonas sp.
GGTTGCTTCATCAGCCAGTGCGACAGCCGCCGCAGCAGGTCGATGTGCGGTCCGCCGCCCTCGAAGCCGCGCGCCCACAGCCAGATATGGTCGGACAGCAGCAGCGCGACGCGGCCGTCGCCTTCGCGCGACAGCACCAGCAACGGTTTGTTGTCCGGGCCGTGCATCACGGTCGTGCCTTTGGATGCTCGGCTATCGACGACGCGGAACCAGCGGCTCCAATGCGGCGGGTCTTCGTCGCCGCCCTCGAGGCCGCGCGTCACCGGATGGCGCTTGCCGAGGTCGGTGAGCTCGGCGCGAAACGCGCCGTCGGTGGTGCGGCCGTTCGGCTCGGCCGGCAGAATGACGTCGAGCGGCGTGCGCCAGATGCTGGTCGGGCTGGCGTAGTCGGGCCCGGCCGCCACCAGCACCGCGCCGCCCTGGCGCACGTAGCGCGCGATATTGTCGAAATAGATGATCGGCAGCACCCCTTGCCGCGCATAACGGTCGAAGATGATGAGCTGGAAGTCGTTGATCTTCTGCTGGAACAGTTCGCGCGTCGGAAAGGCGATCAGCGACAATTCGTTGATCGGCGTGCCGTCCTGCTTCTCCGGCGGGCGCAGAATGGTGAAATGCACCAGGTCGACGCTGGCGTCGGACTTGAGCAGGTTGCGCCACGTTCGCTCGCCCGCATGCGGCTCGCCGGACACGAGCAGGACGCGCAGCTTGTCGCGCACGCCGTCGATGGAGACGACCGCGCGATTGTTGACGCCCGTGAGCTCGCCCTCGAGCGCAGAGGCTTCGATCTCGACGATGTTCGCCCCGGCATGAGGTATCGGCACGGTGATGCTGACGCTCCCGCCCACGCGCACGGTGCGGTTCTCGATGGTCTCGCCGTCGCGGCGCACCGCCACCTGCGCCGAGCCCGCCGGCGCGCCCTGATCCTCGACGCGGAAGGTGATGGTCTGCGCTTGCCCGACGATGCCGAAGCGCGGGGCGGTCACCAGCACGACGCGGCGGTCGCGCTCGCCCTTGTGACCGGTGATCAGCCCGTGCACCGGCGCGGCAAAGCCGAGCGCCGCGACCTCGCCCGGCACGTCGTGCACGCGCCCGTCGGTGATGAAGATGGCCCCGGCCACGCGGTCGTGGGGAACGTCGGAGAGCGCCGAGGACAGCGCCGTGAACAATCGCGTGCCGTCGGTCTCACCGTCGGCCTGGCCGGCCTCGACGAAGCGCACCTCCATGCCGGGAATGCGTGCGAGCCGCTCCGCCAGCGCCGCGCGCACCGCCTCGGTTTGCTGCCAGCGGTCGCCGAACTCCTGGCTCGGGCTCTTGTCGACGACGACGGCGGCGACCGAGGTCAGCGGGTCGCGGTCTTCGCGCGTGATCGACGGATTGGCGAGCGCGAGCACGAACAGCGCGAGCGCGATGGCGCGAACCAACGCGGCGCGGGTGCGGGCGAACACGAGCAGCAGCGCGAGCGCGAACGCAACCGCAGCCGCCGCCCACACGACGTAGGCGGGTACGAGCGGCGAGAATGAGATACCGAGATTCAACCGTCTTCCTCACAAATCTTCATCTGGGGCCTCGTGGTTCGAGACGCGTCGCCTTCGCGACGCTCCTCACCACGAGGATCGAGGTTTCCCCTCATCCTGAGGAGCGCCCACCGATCTCGGGTTTACCCGAGATCGGCGCTTTGAGCGCAAGTCGGGTAAATCCGACTTGCGTGGGCGCGTCTCGAAGGATGAGGCCCGCACTACTGTCCCAGCCGTTCGAGCAGCGCCGGAACGTGGACCTGGTCGGCCTTGTAGTTGCCGGTGAGCGTGTACATCACGATGTTGACGCCGGCGCGGAACGCGAATTCGCGCTGGCGCGGCTCGGCGGAGACGAGCGGCAGCATGGCCTGGCCGTCTTGGCGCATCGCCCAGG
>DASXXO010000400.1:0-9125 GCA_036503045.1 Caldimonas sp.
AGCGAAGCGATCAACTCCCGGCCCAGGCGGCGAGCGGATGGCGCTCAAGCGAGCGACACATCCTGCCCGACCAGCCCGAGGGCCAATCGCTCGGCATCGCTGCCGACGGCGCCAGGCCGCTTCCCGCCCGTGCGAAGACCGCGCTTCCCGAACCCGTCATCCGGCTGTTGCCGAAGGTGCGGTGAAGGGCGGCCGCCGCGCTTCGGACAGCGGGGCAAAGACCTTCGGCAGCGGCCTGGAGGTCGTTGGTCCCGTAGCCCTCGGCGAGTCGAGGCCCGGATTCCCGAATCGCTCCCGGCTCGGCATCGACGCCGGAGAGTGCCTCGGAAAAACCCGCGATTCTAGCAGCGGCGACGCGTTCGGCCACCGCCTGGCTGGCGAAGACGTCGCGCGTGCCCAGGCTCGCCGCTGGCTTGACGACGGCAAACCACGAGGCCGCCACGTCGACCGGCGCCAGCCGCTCGCCGATTCCCGACGCGAACGCGTTCCGGCCGGCGAGGAAGAACGGCACGTCGGCGCCGAGCAACGCGCCGATCGGCAGCAGCCGCTCGAGCGGCCAGTCGAGGCGCCAGAGGCGGTTGAGCGCGAGCAGCGTCGACGCGGCGTCGGAGCTGCCGCCGCCGAGACCGGCGCCGGTCGGGATGCGCTTCTCGATCGTCAAGTCGGCGCCCGCCAACGTCGCTGACGCGGCCCGCAGCGCGCGCGCTGCGCGCAGGCACAAGTCGTCGGCGGGCAGCGCAAAAGTCGTGTCGTGGCGGCGCAGCGCGCCATCGCCGCGCAGCTCGACGTGGAGCGTGTCGCACCAGTCGATCAGCACCATCAGCGATTCGATCAGGTGCATCCCGTCGGCGCGCTTGCCGACGACGTGCAGGTACAGGTTCAGCTTCGCGGGCGCCGGGACGTCGTAGAGCGCGAGGGTGGCCATGGGCGGCGGGCTCAGGAACGGTCGAGGCGAATCCGGACCGTCACCGCGGGTGCCGGCCACTCGCGCGTCGCGGCGACGCTGCCCTGGGCGAAGTTGGCGAGATCGACTCGCCAGCCGAGCTGCGCGAACCCTGGCGGCGCGGCGGAGGCCTCGCTCGGCGCCCCCGGCCAGGGACGGCCGCGCAGCCAGTCGAACCAAGCCTCGATCGGCACGCTTTCGCCGAGCGCTTCGCGCGTCAATGCGTCGATGTCGGCGAAGCGACGGGTTCCCTGCGGCGTCACGAGGACGACCTCCGCTGGCGACCAGCGCGCCTCGGCGAGCCTGCTGCCGAGGGGAGTCGCCAGGGCGAGCGCGCCGGCGCCGGCGTCGCCGCGCAGGTCGAACGCCGCCGAGAAGGCGCGCGGGGCTTCATTGCCGAACGCTTCGACACGCAGCGCGAGGCGCCCCGACAGGACGTCGCCGCCGGCCGAAGGGGCGGGCGGCACGGTCGTGCACGCGCCGACGACCAGCGCGCAGGCGACGGCCAAAGCCGCGCGCGCCCACGCCTGCTCAGCGGGCGCGAGGCGGGGCCGCGGCGCTCGGCCGCATCGCGTCACAGGTCCACGCGCAGGCGCACGAGGGTCTCGCGCAGGACGTCGTTCTGCGCGTCGCGCGAGCGGGCGTCGCGGAACACGCGGCGCGCCTCTTCCGATCGGCCGGCGCTCCAGAGCACCTCGCCCAGATGGGCCGCGATCTCCGGGTCTTGGCGCGCCTGGTATGCGTCGCGCAACAGTCGGATCGCCTCGTCGTGATTGCCGAGCCTGTACTCGACCCATCCCATGCTGTCGGTGATCGACGGCTCGCCCGGGCTCAGCTCGAGCGCCTTCTGGATCAAGGTGCGCGCTTCGGGCAGGCGGATATTGCGATCCGCGAGCGAATAGCCGAGCGCGTTGTAGGCGTGCTGGTAGTCGGGCTTGAGCGCGATCACGCGGCGCAGCAGGCGCTCCATCTCGTCCACGCGGTCGAGCTTCTCGTTGAGCATCGCCTGCTCGTAGAGAAGGTCGGTGTCGTCGGGGAACGTCTTGTTCGCCTGGGCCATCACCTGCTCGGCCTCGACGTACATCTTGCGCTCGCGCAGCAGCTCGGTCTCGGCGAGCAGCTTGGCGCGCGCGTCGCTCGGCGAGTGCTCGGGGACCTTGCGGATCAGCTCGCGCGCTTCCTTGATCTTGCCCTGGCGTGCGAGCAGCGACGCACGCCGCGCCTGCACCTCGAGCGCGCGCTGCGGGTTGTCGACGCGCGCGAGCCAGCGCTCGGCAGCGGCGTAGTCGCGCTGCTCCTCGGCGGCTTGCGCGAGCAGAAGGAACGCCTGGGTCAGCGCGGTGCTTGCGTTGGGCGGCGTGTCGTCCTCGTCGTCGCCGGCCGGCGGCGCGTTGGCGGCGGTGCCGAACTGCACCGCCGCGCCGCCCTCGACCAAGCGCACGTAGTTCAGCAACGCCGCGGTCGCTTCCTTGGGCCGGCGCATCTCGAGCTCGAGCGCGCCGAGGGTAAGCCACGGCGGCGCAAGGTTGGGCTCGTCTCTGGTCAGGATCGAGATCTCGGCGGCCGCCTCGGGAAGGCGCTGCGAGGTTGCGAGCGTTCGCACGTAGAGAAGCCGCACGTTGGAGCTGCCCGGGCTCGCGGCGAGCTGGCGCTTGACGATGGCTTCGGCGTCTTGCATCGCCGGCAGCAGGTCGAGCGCGAGCAGCGCGGCGCCTTCCGACGCCGGATCGGCATCGCTCGCGCGCTGCGCGAAGGTGAGCGCCTTGGCGTTCTCGCCTGCTGCGAGCCAGGCGCGGCCACTCGCGACGAGCGCCGCTGCCTTGGTGTCGCTCTGGTCGACGTACGGACGCAGCACGCGCTCGACGAGCTCCGCCGTCATCTTGCGATCGGCGCCGCGCCCCAGGAACCGCGGCACCGCCTCGATCACCGCCGGCAGCGTCGGCCGCGCCGTCTTGCGCAGCAGCAGCCCGAGCGGCTCCTCGACGTCGGCGATGCGGTTGAGCGCGACGAGCAGCTGGATCTGATAACGCAGCGCATCGGTCGACTCCGGCAGCGCCTGGCGCCAGGCGAGCGTGGCGGAGAGCGCCTGCTCGCCGGCGCGCGCCTGCAGCGCAATCTCGGTCGCGCGGCGGAACAGCTGCTCGTCCTTGGTCCGCTTTGCCGCTTCGAGCATCAGCTGGTAGGCCGTTCCGGCCTGGCCCTCGCGCAACTCGATCTCGCCGAGCAGCAGCTGATAGAAGAGCGGCGCGTCGAGCGACGAGTTCCGGACCTTCGAAGCTGGCTCGACCGCGGACGCTGCGGCGGGTTCGGCGGCGGCCGGTTCGGCGGCAGGCTCAGCGGCGCGCGCGGGCCCTGCGGTGGCGGCGGCGAGGAGCAGCGCCAGCGCGACCGTCGGCAGCGGGCCCGAGGCAGAAGCAATGCGAAACGCCGGCATGGAAGACTCCTCAGGCGAACTCATGATTCTAGTGGGACGGTAGTGCCCGAGCCTGGTTCGGGGGTGCCGCAAGACCGCTTCGCACGGTGCGATCTTCGAAGCTCGTGATAATTCCCCGCAGTGGATGCAAAGACACCGGCGGGCGCCGGATCGGCGCCGTTTCGCACCGTTTAGATGCCCGAACTTCCAGAGGTCGAGGTCACCCGGCAGAGCTTTGCCGAGCGCATCCGCGGCGCACGCGTGACCGCGATCCGCGTCGGCAAGCCGCTGCGCTGGCCGCTCGGCAGCGATGCTGCGGCGATTGTCGGCCAGCGCGTCGGCGAGGTCAGCCGGCGCGGCAAGTACCTCTGGCTCGCGCTCGAGCGCGGCGGCCTGTTGCTGCACCTCGGCATGTCGGGATCGCTGTCGTTCGGAACGAGCGCCGGAGTGCCTGGCCCGCACGACCACTTCGATCTCGTCACTGCGCGCGGAACGCTGCGCCTCACGGACCCGCGCCGCTTCGGTGCCGTCGTCTGGTCCGAGGCTGCCGATGCTCCGCCGGCATCGACGCTGCTCGCCGGCCTGGGCCTCGAGCCTTTCGACGAGCGCTTCGACGGCACCTACCTCCACGGCGCGCTGCATCGTCGCCGCGTCTCGGTGAAGAACGCGCTGCTCGGCGGCGAGATTGTCGTCGGCGCGGGCAACATCTACGCGTGCGAGGCGCTGTTCGAGGCCGGCATCGATCCGCGCACGCGCAGCGACCGCATCAGCCGCCCGCGCGCCGAACGTCTCGCCGAGGCGGTTCGGCGAACCCTCGCGCGCGCCATCGAGCTCGGCGGCTCCACCTTGCGCAACTTCCGCAACGCCCACGGCGCGGCTGGTGCGTTCCAGCTGAACGCCAAGGTCTACGGTCGCGCGGGCAAGCCGTGCCTTCGCTGCGCAACGCCGATCCGGCGGGTCGTTCAGGGGATGCGCGCGACCTTCTTCTGCCCGAGTTGCCAGCGACGCTGAAGTTGGCCTCCTGACGAGTCTTTGAAGAGTTGCGCTCGGCGACCGAGCGGGCAAAGCCCTGGGCGGTTGGCGGGAGCGGGGCGCGCTGCCCGGCCGCGCCTTGGCGCGCTCGATGAACGCGAAGGGCATTGACGAGCGGTCTGGCCACGGCGGTGAGCCAGCCCAGGGTTTCGAGCCGCTCATCCGTTCCCGACGACCGTTCCTCGCTGCATTACCGCAAATCTCGGCCGCACGGGTACGTCGGGATGTGCGAAACGGCCGCCTCCGCCGGTGAGGAAGCGTTTGGTCACGGCTCGATCGTGAAGTCGTGCGCTACCATGACCCGAACCCTCGCGCGGCCGCCTGATGACGCCATCTTTCGCCACCAGTCTCGACGCCCTCGGCGGGTGGCGCGCAGCGCTGGGCGAACGCCTCGAGGACCTGGCGCGCTTCCTTGCCGAGCACGACCTGGCACATGGCGAGGCGGCGGAGCAGATCGGCGCGCTGCGCGAGCGGCTCGGCAACGAGAAGCTCGTCGTCGCGTTCGTCGCCGAGTTCTCGCGTGGCAAGTCGGAGCTGATCAACGCGATCTTCTTCGCCGACACCGGCCGCCGCATCCTGCCCGCGACGCCCGGCCGCACGACGATGTGCCCGGTCGAGCTCGGCTGGCGCGGCGACGAGCCGGCGTCGCTGCTGCTGCTGCCGATCGAGACGCGCCTCGAGGGGCTGTCGCTCGCCGAGATGCGCGCACAGCCGCGCGCCTGGCGCCGGCTCGAGCTCGACGTGCGTGACCCGGACCAGCTCGCGCAATCGCTGCTTGAGGTCACGCGCACCGAGTGGGTGAGCGATGAGCAGGCGCGCGCGCTCGGCTTCTGGGACGACGCGACGCCTGACGACAACCCGCCGCGCGACGACGCCGGCCGCGTCGAGGTGCCAGCGTGGCGCCACGCGCTGATCAACTACCCGCACCCGCTCCTGAGGCAAGGCCTCGTCGTGCTTGACACGCCGGGCTTGAACGCGATCGGCGCCGAGCCCGAGCTGACCCTGAGCCTGTTGCCGAGCGCGCACGCGACGGTCTTCATCCTCGGCGCCGACACCGGCGTCACGAAGTCTGACCTGGCGATCTGGCGCGACCACCTCGGCGCGAACGCGCCAACGCGCTTCGTCGTCCTCAACAAGATCGACTCGCTCGAGGATCCGCTCGCGACGCTCGAGGAGGTCGAGGCGCAGATCGCACAGCAGCAGCGCGAGACCGCGCGCACGCTCGGCGTGCCGCTCCAGCGGGTCTTCCCGCTCTCGGCGCGCGCCGCGCTCGCCGCGCGCATCGGCGGCGACGACATGGCGCTCAACGAGAGCCGGCTGCCGCTCCTCGAGGCGGCGCTCGGCGCGCAGCTGCTGCCGCAGCGGCGCCAGGTACTCGAGCAGGTCGTGCAGGAAGGCGCGCAGCGGATCGAGAGCCGCGTCGTGCGCCAGCTCGGCGACCAGCGCCGCCAGCTCGCCGAGCAGACGCTCGAGCTGCGCGGGCTGCGCGGCAAGAACGGCTCCAAGGTTCGCCTGATGCTCAAGCGCGTCGAGGCCGAAACGGCGGAGTTCGAGCAGTGCACGACGCTGCTCCAGGCGATGCGCTCGATCCACGCGCGCATGCTGAAGGACGTGCTCGTCGACCTCTCGTCGGACCGCTTGCGCGACGAGGTCGCCGAGATGCAAGGGTCGATGGGATCGGCGTTCATGAACCTCGGCGCACGCAAGGCGTTCGTCGCGCTCTGCGAGCGACTGCGCGCGCTGCTCGCCGCCGGCCAGCGACGCAACGCCGAGATCCGCGAGATGCTCGGCGCGTCGTTCGCGCGCCTCAACGCCGAGTTCGGCTTTTCGCTCGTGATTGGCAAGCCGCTCGACTTCGAGCGCTTCGCGAGCGAGCTGCAGCTGATCGAGAACAACTACGTTCAGTACCTCGGCCTGACCTTGGCGCTGCGCCTCGCGCAGCCCAAGTTCATGGAGCAGTTCCGACGCATGCTGGTCTCGAAGCTGCGCGTCGTGTTCGAGAACGCGAGCAGCGAGATCGAACTCTGGAACAAGGCCGTTTCGGCACAGGTGGACAGCCAGCTGCGCGAGCGCAGGAGGGCGTTCAAGCGGCGCACCGAGACGCTCGAGAAGGTTCAGGGCGCCGCCGGCGAGCTCGAGAACCGGATCGCCGAGCTCGACGCCCAGGAGGCGCGGTTGCAGCAGTTCCAGGCGCGCATCGCCGAGCTCGCCGAGGCGCTGCGCGAGCACGCGTTCGCGGCGCCGCTCGCGACCGACTCGGCGGTCGTCGACCTCGACCTGCCGCTGTTTGAGGGCGCGCTTCCGGTTGCCGCGATGGAGCAGCGCCAGGCTTGATGCGCGCGTGCCGCCTGATCGCAGCGTGAGCGATCGGCCCGACCTCCCCGCAACCTTCGCCGCCGTCATCGTCGGCTGGCAGAAGGAGCACGGCCGGCACGATCTGCCATGGCAGGATACGCGCGATCCGTACCGCGTCTGGCTCTCCGAGATCATGCTGCAGCAGACCCAGGTGAAGGCGGTGCTCGGCTACTACGGGCGATTCACTGCACGTTTTCCCGATGTTCGCGCGCTCGCTGCCGCCGCGCCGGGCGACGTGCTCGCCGCCTGGAGCGGCCTCGGCTACTACAGCCGCGCGCGCAATCTCCACCGCTGCGCGCAGGTCGTCGTCACCGAGCACGGCGGCGCGTTTCCGACGACGAGCGAGGCGCTCGCGCGGCTGCCCGGCATCGGCCGCTCGACCGCGGCGGCGATCGCGGCGTTTTGCTTCGGCGAGCGCGTCGCGATCCTCGACGGCAACGTCAAGCGCGTGCTCGCGCGCGTGCTCGCGTTCGACCGCGACCTTGCCGATGCGGGCGCCGAGCGCGCGCTCTGGGACGCAGCGACCGCGCTGCTGCCCGCGCGCGAGATCGAGGCGTACACGCAAGGGATGATGGACGTCGGCGCGACGCTCTGTCGCGTCCGTACGCCGCATTGCCTGCTCTGCCCGGCGAGCGCGGTGTGCGCGGCCGCACGCGCCGGCGAGCAGGAGCGCTATCCGCTGAGGTCGCGCCGTCTCGTGCGCGGCCGGCGCGCGAACGTCTGGCTCGAGCTGCGCTGGCGCGACGACGTCTGGCTCGTCGAGCGGCCCGCGCGCGGCGTCTGGGCCGGCCTCTGGAGCCTGCCCGAACTCGAGTCGGTCGAAGCGTACGAAGCACTCACCGCACAGTGGCCGGGCGAAGGCGAGTTGCGCGCAGCCTTCGTCCACGTGCTGACGCACTTCGACTGGCGGCTGCAGCCGGCGCGCTGGACCTTTCCGCCACGAACGGCTGCGCAGACGCTCGCGCCGCTGCTGGCGCGCTGGCCCGGCGGCCGCTGGTTCGCTCCGGAGGCTGCGCTCGCGCTCGGCCTGCCGGCACCGCTCCGCAAACGGCTCGCGTCGATCGCCGCTGTCGACGCCTGAGGCCATCGCGCCTCAACGTGTGCGCCGTGAAGGTCAGTGCTTCTCGTTTCGCACGCGCATCAGCGAATCGACGACCTCGAGCCGGGCGAGCGGATCGGCGAGCGTCATCAGTCGCTGGCGCACCTCGAGCGGGAGCGGCAGGATTTCGCACCAGCGGTTCGCGACCCAGCCGGCCGAGTCGAGGCGATGCGGCTCGAGGAACGGATGGGCGCCCTGCGCGGCGAGCGCGGCGATCGCGTCGGCGAGGCTCTTGACGACGTTGGCATGGCCCGCGCCGGGTGAAACGACCGGGTCGGCTGCGACCGGCTCGGTCGTCGCGAGCCACAGGCCGTCGCGTTCCTGGCGTTTCGCGCCGACCTTGAAGCGCATTGCGCCGCGACAGCGCACCAGCAGGATCCCCGCCTGCGCGCTGTCGACCTCGATCAGCTCGGCGAGCGTGCCGACCTCGTAGAGATCGACGGCGTCGCCGGCGCTGCGCGCTTCGCTGCCGGAGCGCAGGGCGACGACGCCGAACGGCGCCTGCTCGCGCATGCAGCGCGACATCAGGTCGAGGTAGCGCGCCTCGAAGATCTTCAGCTCGAGCAGGCCGTCGGGAAAGAGGACGGTGCGCAGCGGGAAGAGCGCCAGCTCGTCCACGGGCGGAACTTCAGGACGCGGCGTCGAGCTCGCGGTGGCGGACGAGCGCGGCGCCGTTGTCGCGAAACGACTCGGCGAGCCGCTCGGCGAACCAGACCGATCGGTGCTGGCCGCCGGTGCAGCCGATCGCGACCGTCAGATAGCTGCGCTGGTCGGCTTCGAACGCGGGCAGCCAACGGCGCAGAAAGGCCTCGATCTGGCCGAGCATGTCGAGCACTTCCGGGTGCGCAGCGAGGTACGCGCCGACCGCGGCGTCGCGGCCGTTGAGCGGGCGCAGCTCGCGCACGTAATGCGGGTTGGGCAGGACGCGGATGTCGAACACGTAGTCGGCGTCGAGCGGCACGCCGTGCCGGTACGCGAAGCTCTCGAAGACGAGCGTGAGGCGGCTGCCTTTCGCGCCGACGAGCTCGCGCATCCACGCGCGCAGCTGCGTCGGTCGCAGCTGGCTGGTGTCGATCACCGTCGACAGCTCGCGCAGCTCGGCGAGCAGCTGGCGCTCGAGCTCGATCGCCTCGACCAGCGCGCCGCGATCGGCGAGCGGGTGCGCGCGCCGGGTCTCGGAAAAGCGCCGCACCAGCGCCGAGGTCGTCGCGTCGAGGAAGATCGACTGCACGCCGATCCCTTCGCCCTTCAGCTGCGCGAGCACCGGCAGCAGGTGCGGCAGC
>DASXXO010000401.1:0-9326 GCA_036503045.1 Caldimonas sp.
GCCGTGCGCCAGTTCAAGCGCTCGATCGGCGCCGCGCAGACAGCAGTCCACCAGCCCGGCTGCTGAGCGACCGCTCCCTCGCGGCGAGCGTCGCCTGCCGGTGCCTGCGCTCGCCCTGCTGACCGATGGCCGAATCCAAGCTCGCCGTTTTCGGCGCGATTGCCGCCAACGTCGCGATCGCAGCGATGAAGTTCGTCGGCGCGGCGGCGACCGGCAGCTCGGCGATGCTCTCCGAAGGCATCCACTCGCTGGTCGACAGCGGCGACGGCCTGCTCCTTCTCGTCGGGATGCGGCTTGCGGACCGCCCGCCGGACGAGCGCCATCCGTTCGGCTACGGCAAAGAGCTCTATTTCTGGAGCCTGATCGTCGCCGTGCTCATCTTCGGCGTCGGCGGCGGCGTCTCGATCTACGAGGGAATCCTGCGCCTGCTCGATCCGAAGCCGATCGAGGACGCGGGCTGGAGCTACGCGATCCTCGGCGGCGCGGCCGTGTTCGAAGGGACGAGCCTCGCGATCGCCGTGCGCCAGTTCAAGCGCTCGATCGGCGCCGCGCCGTTCTGGGCGTCGCTGCGCACGAGCAAGGACCCAACGCTCTACACCGTCATGGCCGAGGACAGTGCCGCGCTCGCCGGCCTCGCCGCGGCGGCGATCGGCGTCTTCGGCAGCCACAGCCTCGGCATGCCGGCGTTCGACGCGGGCGCATCGATCGTCATCGGCGCCTTGCTGTGCGGCGTCTCGACCCTGCTCATCATGCAGGCCAGAAAGCTCCTTGTCGGCGAGGCGGTCGACAGCGAAATGGCCGAGGCGATCCGCGCGATCGCGCAGAGCGAGCCGAGCGTGCACCGCGCGGGCTGGCCGCTGACGATGCACCTCGGCCCGAACGACGTCCTGCTCGCGCTCGACGCCGAGTTCAAGACCGGAGTTCCGGTGGAGGAGGTCGCGCGCGCGGTCAACCGCATCGAGGCCGAGCTGCGCAAGCGCTTCCCGGAGATCGGCCGCATCTACATCGAATCGCGGCGCGTCAGCGCTCCCGAGGCCGAGCCAGCAGCGGCGCTCGCCAACGAGACGAGCGCGCGCGCGGGGCGGCCTAGACCTGGACGCCGATCGAGGCGGTTTCGACCAGCTCGTTGAAGAGCGCGAGCGACGCGCGCCCGGAGACGGCGTAGGGATCGAGCAGCGACTTCTGCGAGTACTTCAACACCAGCGCGGGATTGAGCCGGTTCATGTGCACCTGGCCCATCGACCAGCTCGCGAAGTTGCGCTCGCCGATCTCCTCGTAGCTGAGTAGCGCGACGTCGCGGTGGCGCGCGTCCTGGGCGATCTCGTTGTAAAGCGCGCTCACCGCCTCACGGCCGCCTTCCAGGACCTGCATGAAGATGCGCGCGTTGGCGCAGAAGCACAGCACGCCGGTGACGCCGACGCGCGGGTTGTGCTCCTTCGAGCGCCTGAGGATCGCGGCGACCGCGTCCGCGTCGACGCCGTCGGCAGCGCGGCTGGCATAGAGCAGGCGGACCAGCATCGACCTTCTCCTCAGGCTCTGCTCGCCAGGAGCGACAGGAATTCGCGGCGCAGGCTCGGGTTCTTCAGGAACGCGCCGCGCATGACGCTGTTGGTCATCATCGACTCGTCGTCCTTGACGCCGCGCCAGTGCATGCAGAAGTGGTCGGCTTCCATGACGAGTGCCAGGCCGTCGGGCTTGACCCGATCCTGCAGCTCGTTGGCGAGCATCGTCACCGCCTCCTCCTGGATCTGCGGCCGGCTCATGATCCAGTCGCAGATGCGCACGTACTTCGACAGGCCGATCAGGTTCGAATGCTCGTTGGGCAGGAGGCCGATCCAGACCTTGCCGAGGATCGGGCACAAGTGGTGCGAGCACGCGCTTCGCACCTTGACCGGGCCGACGATCATCAGCTCGTTCAGGCGCGAGACGTTCGGGAACTCGGTCACCGACGGCGCCGGCGTGTAGCGGCCCTTGAACACCTCGGTGACGAACATCTTGGCGACGCGCCGCGCCGTGTCGTTGGTGTTGTGGTCGCTCTCGGTGTCGATCACGAGCGCGCGCAGGACGCCCTGCATCTTCTCCTCGACCTCGGCACGCAGCTCGTCGAGCTCACCGTCTTGGACGAACTCGGAGATGTTGTCGTTCGCGTGATAGCGGCAGTTGGCGCCGATCAGGCGGTAGCGGATGCGGTCGGATGCCGGCAGGCGGGCGAGGTCGGCCTCGCTGCGGAAGATCGGGGTGGGTTTCTCGCCGGCCATCGGGCTGCTCGCGTGCGTCGGGGTCGGGAGCGTACCGCACTCGAGGCGTCCCTCCCGCGACATAGACTCGGGCCGTGTCCGCACCCGCACCGACCGCCGCGCTGCCGCTGGCGCGCCTGCTCGGACACGCAGCCGAAGCGCTCGCCGCGGTGCGCAGCGGCCGATCGCTCAACGACGCGCTGGCGCGCTGCCCGGCGCCGGCGCGCCCCGGCACGCAGGCGCTCGCCTTCCACGCGTTGCGCTGGCTCGGCGCCGCGCAGGTCGTGCGTCGCCGGCTCGCGCCGAAGACGCCGCCGGCCGAGGTCGACGCGCTTCTCCTCGTCGCGCTCGCCCTGCTCTGGCCGGCGGGCGGCCTGCCATACGCGGAGCACGTCCTCGTCGATCAGGCCGTGGTCGCAATGCGCCGTCGTTCTGCGCAAAGCGCGGGGTTTGTGAACGCGGTGCTGCGCCGCTTCGGCCGCGAGCGCGACGCCGTCGTCGCCGCTGCGCTCGCCGATCCACTCGCACGCTACAACCACCCGGCGTGGTGGCTCGATCGGCTGCGCGCCGACTGGCCCGATCGCTGGCAGGCGATCGCTGACGCCGACAACGCGCATCCGCCGATGACCTTGCGCGTCAACGTTCGGCGCATCGCCCCCGCAGCCTATCTCGAGATGCTGGCAGGACGCGGCATCGACGCCCATGCCCTCGCGGGCGCCGCGATCTCGCTCATCCGGCCGGTGCCGGTGACGCAGCTGCCGGGGTTCGTCGACGGGCTCGTCTCGGTCCAGGACGCGGCGGCTCAGCGCGCCGCGCCGCTCCTTCTCGCCGGCCCGCGCGCGCCCGGGGCACGTGTGCTCGACGCCTGCGCCGCGCCGGGCGGCAAGACGGCGCACCTGCTCGAGCTCGCGGACCTCGACCTGCTCGCGCTCGACCGCGACCCCGCTCGCCTGGGGCGGATCGTCGAGACGCTTGCGCGACTGGGCCTCGCCGCCGCGACCCGGGTCGCCGACGCCGCGGCGCCGGACGCCTGGTGGGACGGCCGGCCGTTCGACGCCATCCTGCTCGACGCGCCGTGCAGTGCGTCGGGAATCGTGCGCCGCCATCCGGACATCCGCTGGCTGCGCCGCCCCGACGACCTGCCGGCGCTCGCGGCGGGGCAGGCGCGTCTGCTGGATGCGCTCTGGCCCCTGCTCGCGCCGGGCGGGCGGCTGCTCTACTGCACGTGTTCTGTGTTTCTCTGTGAAGGATCGGCGCAGATCGACGCTTTTTTGCAACGACGCGACGACGCGGTGCTCACCGCGACCCCGCCTTCGCCCGGGCAGCTGCTGCCGCTGCCCGACAATGACGAGACCACGCCGCCGCCCCGCGTTTCACGGGCGGCGGACGGCTTTTACCTCGCGCTGCTCGAGAAGCTCCCCCGTCCAGGCTGACCACCGCCCGCCGATGACCCCGTTGCCGCCGGACGGCTCCTTGCGCCGCCGCAGCGTGCTTCGCGCGCTCGGTGTCGCGGCGTCGCGCCTTCTGCTGCCGGGCGTCTGGGCCGCAGCGGTCGCCAGGCCGACCCGGGTGCTCGCCGCCGAAGCCGAGCTCATCAATTTCGAGCTCACCCGGGACGAGGACGGCGTCTTCCTGACCTACGCCGTCGACTTCGAGCTCGCCAGGGGCCCCGAGGACGCGCTCGTCCGCGCCGTGCCGCTCTTCTTCGTCGCCGAAAGCGAGCTGTACCGCGACCGCTGGTACTGGCGCGACCGGCGCGTCGCCCACACGACGCGGGTCTGGAAGATCGTCTACCAGCCGCTCACCTCGACCTACCGGGTCACGACGATGGGCGGGCTGAGCCAGAGCTTTGCGAGCCGCGGCGAGGCGATCCTCTCGATCAGCCGGGGCACGCGCTGGAAGGTCGCCGAGACGGGCCAGATCGACGACGGACACCACTACCTGGAGTTCAGCTATCGGCTCGACGTCACACTGCTGCCCAGGCCGATGCAGATCGGCATCGGCGACCAGTCCGACTGGCAGCTTTCGGTGAAGCGCACCCAGCGCATCAATTGAAGACCGACTCGCGCTTCGACGCGGGCTCACCGGAGCCCGCGACCATCCCCCGCCGCAGCCGCTGGGCCTGGGTCATCTCGACCCTGGCGGCGCTCGGCGCCGGGCTGGTCCTCATCTTCCTGCTCGGCGTCGCCACCAACAACCCTGCCCTCTACGAGCGCCACTACGTCTGGTTGTTCTGGGTCAACGTCGCGCTCGCGAGCACGCTGGTCGCGGTGATCGTGGTCGCCGGCGTGCGGATGCTTTGGCGCGTCTCGCGAGGCCGCTTCGGCAGCCGCTTGTTGCTCAA
This sequence comes from Caldimonas sp., assembly GCA_036503045.1. Lineage (GTDB taxonomy): Bacteria > Pseudomonadota > Gammaproteobacteria > Burkholderiales > Burkholderiaceae_C > Schlegelella_A. The sequence continues at coordinate 4,582 of DASXXO010000401.1, forward strand.
GCTCGCGGCGATCTTCGCGCTCGTCGGGATCCTGCCGGGCGTGCTGATCTACGCGGTGAGCTATCAGTTCGTGTCGCGCTCGATCGAGAGCTGGTTCGACGTCAAGGTGGAAGGCGCGCTCAACGCCGGCCTCAATCTCGGCCGCGGCACGATCGACACGATCGTCGCCGACCTCGCGACCAAGACGCGCCTCGCCGCCGAGCGTCTCGGCGAGAGCCCGGCGTCGGCCGAGCTGCTCTCGCTCGAACGTCTGCGCGAGCAGCTCTCGGCCAAGGAGGTGTCGGTCGTCGGCAGCGCGGGCCAGACGCTGCTCGCGGCTGCCAGCGCGACCTCCGGGCTGATGCCCGAGCGCATCCCGCTGCAGATGCTGCGCCAAGCGCGCACCCAGCGCGTCGTCAGCCAGGCCGAGGGGCTTGACGAGGAAACGACGCCGCAGGGAGCGAACGCGCGCGTGCGCGCGGTGGCGCTCATTCCGAGCAGCAATGTCACGCTCGGCGAGCAGGAGCGCTTTCTCGTCGTCACGCAGCCGATCGCGCGCGCCCTCGCGGCCAATGCACTGGCGGTCACCAGTGCCTACGGCGAGTACCAGCAGCGCGCGCTCGCGCGCTCGGGGCTGCGCAAGATGTACATCGGCACCTTGACGCTCGCGCTCGTCCTCGCCGTCTTCGGCGCGCTGCTGCTCGCGATCGCGCTCAGCAACCAGCTCGCCCAGCCCCTGCTGCTCCTGGCCGAGGGCGTCGCGCAGGTCGCGCGCGGCGACTTCAGCTCGAAGGCGGTGTTCCGCTCGCACGACGAACTCGGCGGCCTGACGCGCTCGTTCGCGCAGATGACCGAGCAGCTCTCCGAAGCGCGCGAGCTCGTCCACAAGAGCGTCGTGCAGGTCGAGGGCGCGCGCGCCAACCTGCAGACGATCCTCGACAACCTCACTGCCGGCGTGATCGTGTTCGACAGGAGCGGCGCGATCGACACCGTGAACCCAGGGGCAACGCGCATCCTGCGCCTGCCGCTCTCGGCTTATCGCGGCTGTCGCCTCGACGAGGTCGCGGGACTCGGCGGCTTCGCGCAAGTGGTCTGGCAGCGCTTCGAGCTGCACGCGGAAAGCCCCGAGGCGGGCGAGCGCGACCATTGGCAGGATTCGTTCGAGTTGCAGATCGGCGGCAGCGGCGGGCGCGAGCGCGATTCGATCACGCTGCTCGTGCGCGGCGCGGCGATGCCGCAGGGCGCGCGCCTGATGGTGTTCGACGACATCACCGAGCTCGTCTCGGCGCAGCGCGTCGAGGCGTGGAGCGAGGTCGCGCGCCGTCTCGCGCACGAGATCAAGAATCCGCTGACCCCGATCCAGCTCTCGGCCGAGCGGCTCCAGCTCAAGCTCGCGCCCAAGCTCGACGGCCAGGACCAGAGCATGCTGGAGCGCTCGGTGACGACGATCGTCAACCAGGTGCAGGCGATGAAGGCGCTCGTCAACGAGTTCCGCGACTACGCCCGGCTGCCGGCCTCGACCCTCGATGCGCTCGACGTCAACGCGCTCGTGCGCGAGGTGCTCCTCCTGTACGGTGCGGCGCAGGAGTCGCATCGGCTCTCGGCCGAGCTCGCGGAGCCGCTGCCCGAGATCGTGGGCGACGGGACGCAGCTGCGCCAGGTGATCCACAACCTCGTGCAGAACGCGCTCGACGCGGTCGCCGAGCAGGCCGACGGGCGCGTGCGCATCGTCACCGAGGCGGCGCGCAACGAGAGCGGCTCCGTGCGCGCGGTGCGCCTGATCGTCGTCGACAACGGCCCGGGCTTTTCCGAGAAGGTGCTCAAGCGCGCGTTCGAGCCCTACGTGACGACCAAGAAGAAGGGCACCGGGCTCGGCCTTGCGGTGGTCAAGAAGATCGCCGACGAGCACGGCGCGCGCATCCGCATTGCCAACCTCGGCACGACTGCGGCAGATGCCTCGGCCGGCAGCGCGCGCGGGGCGCAAGTTTCGCTATCATTTTCGAAACTCGCCGCCGCGGTTCCTGCTGTCGCGGACGAGGCAGTCGCGGCGAGGGCGCGATAGTCCACTAAGGTTCATGGCCACCATTCTTGTCGTCGACGACGAATTGGGGATCCGGGCGCTGCTCTCGGAGATCCTTGCAGACGAAGGCCACACCATCGAGCTGGCGGAGAACGCGGCGCAGGCGCGCGCCTGCCGCGAGCGCATTCGCCCCGACCTCGTCCTGCTCGACATCTGGATGCCTGACGTCGACGGCATCACGCTGCTGAAGGAATGGGGCTCGACGGCGCAGCTGACGATGCCAGTGATCATGATGAGCGGCCACGGCACGATCGATACCGCGGTCGAGGCGACCAAGTTCGGCGCGATGGCGTTTCTCGAGAAGCCGATCACGTTGCAGAAGCTGCTGCGCGCCGTCGAGCTGGGTCTCGCCAAGCCGCCGGCACGCGCCCCGGCCGCGTTCCACGCGAGCGCGAACGACGGCGGCGGCCTCACGGTCGAGGTGGCCATGACCGGCGGCACGATGCAGCCGCTCGCTCCGGTGCTGCTCGGCCCGCAGCCCGAGCAGAGCTTCGACCTCGACCGCCCGCTGCGCGAGGCGCGCGACGCCTTCGAGAAGAGCTACTTCGAGTTCCACCTCGCGCAGGAGAACGGCAGCATGACGCGGGTCGCCGAGAAGACGGGGCTCGAGCGCACCCACCTGTACAGGAAGCTCAAGCAGCTCGGCGTCGATCTCTCGCGCAACAAGCGCAGCGTGGCCTGAGGTCGTCGTCGAGCGCTTCCATCGGTCGCGGAAAGGGCCGCCGATATAATCGTCGGCTCACGGCCAAGTAGCTCAGTTGGTAGAGCAGCGGACTGAAAATCCGCGTGTCGGTGGTTCGATTCCGCCCTTGGCCACCAGGAAATCATCGAACGGACGGGCTCGACCACCATCGACCTCGTTCCGGCGTGGTTGAACCGATCGAAGCCGTCGCGGCATATACAGGTAACCAACCCGATGACCGGGGCGGCGCTAGGAGCTGCACCATGAACGCACGACGCATCCTCACGGCCTTTCTCACCGTACTGCTGAGCACTTCGCTCGCCTTCGCTGCCGGCGGAGGTGGTGGTGGCGGCGGAGGCGGTGGCGGTGGCGGCGGCGGAGGAGGTGGTGGCGGCGGCGGGGGCGGTGGCGGCGGCGGCGACACCGGTGCTCAGGCGGCCGCGACGGTCGACCCCGAGTACGCGCAGGCCGTGAGCGCGATCGAAGCAAAGCAATACGACAAGGCCATCCAGCTCTTGCAGTCGTACCTCTCGCGTGCAAAGGACACCGACGCCTATGCTGAGAACTGGATCGCCTACTCCTATCGCAAGTCGGGCCAGCTCGATCAGGCCTTCCTTCACTACGACAAGGCGCTGAAGATCGATCCGCAGCACCGTGGCGCGCACTCCTACCTGGGCGAGGCGTATCTGATGGCGGGCAACGTGCCCAAGGCCGAGGAGCACCTGAAGATCCTCGACAAGCTCTGCGTCTTTCCGTGCACGGAATACACCGCGCTGAAGAAGGCGGTGGCCTACTACAAGCAGAACGGCCGGGTCGATCCATCCGGCAAGTAGACCCGACGGCCGATGCGCTGGTGGGCGCTTGCTGGCGGCGCGGTCGGTGCGCTCGCGCTGGTCGCGGGACTGGGGCTGGCGCTACCGACCGATCAGCCGCCCTTGCGCCCCGATGAGCTAGCGAGCATCGCCTCGCTCGGGCCCTGGCCGCCGCCGGCGGGGCGCGATGCGAGCAATCGCGTTTCGGGTCACGCCGATGCCGCGACGCTCGGCGAGGCGCTGTTCCACACCACGCGCCTGTCGACCGTCGGCGGCTTGCGCTGCGCGACCTGCCACGAGCCGTGGCGCCGCTTCACCGACGGTCGCGCGCGCGCCCTCGGCGCCGAGGTCGGCGTCCGCAACACGCCGAGCGTGCTCAACGTGCGGCTGCAGCACTGGTTCGGCTGGGACGGTGCCAACGACTCGCTGTGGTCGCAAAGCATCCGGCCGATGCTCGATGCACACGAGATGCGCTCCGATGCCGCGCACGTCGCCCGGGCATTGCGCGACGACGAGAACCTGAAGCGCTTGTACGACCTGGCTTTCGGCCACGCGCCGCCGGCCGACGACGAGACGGCGCTGGTCGATGCCGGCAAGGCGCTGGCCGCCTACCAGGAAACGCTGGAGAGCGAGCGCACGCCGTTCGATGCCTTCCGGGATGCGCTGGTGCGCGGCGACGGCGCTGCGGCGCAGCGCTACCCGGTCGCCGCGCAGCGCGGCTTGAGGCTGTTCGTCGGGCGCGGCCAGTGCGTCGCATGCCATGCGGGCCCGAACTTCAGCGACGGCGAGTTCCACCGGTCGCGCATCGCTTCGAAGCTGTACGACGGCGCCCCCGACGCGGGCCGTGCGCTCGGCCTCCAGAAGCTGCTGGCCAGCGCGTACGCGCGCGGCGGCCGCTTCGACGACGAGACCAATGCCGCACCGAGATCCGCATCGCAGCCAGCGGAAGCCGGCGCCTTCCGCACGCCGGGCCTGCGCGAGGTCAGCGCGACTGCGCCCTACATGCACGACGGCAGCATCGCGAACCTGTGCGATGCGCTGCAGCCGCATGCCGCGCTCCAAGGCGGGGGCGAACCAACGCTGATGCTGGCCGAGCGGCGTGACCTCGTCGCCTTCCTGCGCACGCTGAGCGCTCAGGAGCAAGCGGTGTTGACCGACGAAGACGCGATGATTTGCCGCTGAAGGCTGCCCT
>DASXXO010000402.1:0-1772 GCA_036503045.1 Caldimonas sp.
CAGTCCGTTCGGTGCCGTCGGCGCCGCCGCACAGGCGCCCTGGAATGTCCAGGGCCTGCCGCAACAGGGATCGAAGCCGCTGACGCGTTTCTCGGTGGTCGACGTCGACGGCAAGAGAGCCGTCAAGATCGAGGCCGACGAGTCGTACGCGAATCTCGTCCACCCCCTGAGCCCGGTTACTTCGACCCATCTCGCTTGGCAATGGCGCCTCGAAAAGCCGCTCGAGACCTCCGACCTGCGCTCGCGCAGCGGCGACGACACGGCGGTCAGGGTCTGCGTCTTCTTCGACATGCCGAGCGACAACATCTCGTTCACCGATCGACAGCTGCTGCGCCTGGCACGCAGCAAGACCACCGATTTCCAGCCGACGGCCACTATCTGCTACGTCTGGGGCACGCACCTGCCGGTAGGAACGACGCTCGACAACGTCTTCACCCGGCGCGTTCGCTACATGGTGCTCGAATCGGGCAACGACCGGCTCGATAAGTGGCTCGCCGAGAAGCGCGACGTCGGCGCCGATTTCCTGAAGCTGTTCGGCGACGAGAGCAAGACCGTGCCGCCGGTCCTCGGCGTTTCGGTCGGCGGGGATTCCGACAACACCAAGGGCCACACGGTCTCGTACGTCAGCGGCCTCGTCCTCGAGCCCTGAGCCGCGTCGCGGCGCCGCGCGGTCGCTATTCGAGCGGCCGAAAGGCGATCGTGATCGTCGGCGGCACGCGGCCGTCGACATCCTTGGGCAACACCTCGGTCTTGTCGATCGCGCGCAGCACGGTCTCGTCCCACACCGGCGATCCGCTGCTCTGGACGAGCTTCCTGCCGACGATCGTGCCGTCGGGAGCGACGCGCACCTCGACCGTCGCCGACGGATTGCCATCGAGCGCCGCGGTGAGGACGATGTTGGGCTTGATGCGCGCCTTGATCCGCCCGGCATAGCCCGAGGACGGCCCGGACGTGCGCGCCGCGGTGCCGGTCGCCGCCGGATCGTCGCTGCTGCCCGCTTGCTTCATCATGCGGCGCAGGTTCGCGTCGCGAACCGCCGCCTGGCGCGCCTCGTCCTTCTTCGCCTGCTCGGCGAGCTTCTTCTTCTCGGCTTCGTCAGCGACGCGCTGGCGCTCGGCCTCGAGTCGCTTGGCCTCTTCGCGCTTCTTCGCTTCGGCCTGGCGCGCCGCCTCCATGCGCTGCTGCTCCTCCTGCAGCGCCTTCTCGCGTGCGGCGCGCTCGCGCTCGATCGCGATCTGTGCGTCGGCAGGCACCGGCGGCGGCGGCGCGGGCTTGACGGCGGGCGGCGGCGGGACCGGCTTGGCCTCGACCGGCGGCGCTGTCGGCTCGGGCGGCGCGACGCGCGGCGCGGCCGTCTGCGGCAGCGCCGACCACAGCTCGGCGACGACGCCCTCGGGCTCGCTCGCCTTCCAGCGCACGCTCCAGGCGAGGGCGAGGATCAGCAAGGCGTGCGCGAGGAGCGCGAGCGCGAGCCCCGAGCGAATGCCCGGCGGCTGCTGCGGCGCGAACTGGTCGCGCTCGAGAGCGGCGGTGTTCATCGCGTCGGGGATCGGCGGCGGTGCTGCATCAACGCGCGGCTCAGCCGCTGCGCTGACTCTTGACCGAGAGGCCGACGCGCTGGATCCCGGCACGCTGCAGCGCGTCCATCACCTTGACCACCGACTCGTAGCGGACGTTGCGGTCGGCCGAGATGACGACCGGCGTCGCCTCGACGCCGCCCTGCGCGTCGTGCACGCGCGCGGCGAGGTCGGCGAGCGCGAGCGGCGCGCCGT
>DASXXO010000403.1:0-6773 GCA_036503045.1 Caldimonas sp.
CCGACGGTGGGTTGTCGACCGGGCAGCGCAGGTAGCGGACGCGGCAGGCACCCAGCACCGACTGCTTGATCTGCAGGATGCGGCGCGAGTTGCCGCGATCGGTGTCGAGATCGATCGCCGCGAGCACGCGGCCGTTCGCGCTGCACACCGCGAAGGTCACGTTGATCGCGCCGAGCAGGTCGTACCAGTAGCGGACTTCGTCCGGGTCGGTCGGCTGCGAGAAGCGCACCAGCGGAAGCTTCGAGAGCACGATGTGGTGCGGCAGTGCTTCGCGCAGGAGCTTGTGGACGCGGCGCTCGTCGGTCGAGAACACCGGGCGCGCCGAGAGCGACCATTCGGTCGGGAGCGGTTCCGGTCGACGAGGGCGGCGGACCACCCAGATTCCGATCAGCGCGACGACCGCGAGCAGCAACAGGGCCAGCACCGCAGCGATCGACCAAAGCGTTCCCATCACGAGCCGTCCACTCCCGAGCACCGGACCCTCCCGGCGTGCGCCGGGCGAAGGCTTGGATGTTAGCGGCGACTGCGCGCCGCGGCATCCCTCTTTCGACTGCGCCGCAAGTCAGCGGCCCGAACCGGATGAGCGGCTATCGGCCCGCCTCGACCGGCGGGTGGGCGGCGCTTCCGCCGGGATCGGGGGAGTCTTCCTCCGGGAGGCGGGGCTCGGTCGCGACCGCTTCCGGCCGATGCGCCTGCTGCTTCAGCCGGTAGTCGAGCTCGGCGGCGTGCTCGCCGAGGAATTCGTTGACGTGCGAGGCGATCGAGTCGGGCGGCAGCTTGAGCCGGGCTTCGGATTCCGAGCCTTCGCGCTCGACGATCGCGCCGGCGGCCTTGGCGAGTCTGAGCATGGCGGTGTTCTCGCTCAGGGCATGGATGAAGATGGTGTGAACGCCGCGGTTGCGCGCGTGCAGCATGGCGTTCTCGAACAGGCGCCTGCCGAAGCCGCGGTGGCGCGCCTTCGTCAGCACCGAGACGCCGAACTCGGAAATCGCCTCGCGGCCGCGCGACCGATCGGCGGCGCGGTGCGCGAGGTGGGCGATGGCGATCAGCTCGAGGCGCCGGTTGAAGATGCCGAACACCTCGTCCTGCTCGAAATCGATCGTGTCGAGGTAGCGGTGGATCTGCGCGTCGCTGGCGGCGTAGCCAAAGCGCAGATAGCGCGAGCGCTCGTCGAGCGCGCACAGGTGCGTGGCCATGCGGTCGCGATGCCGCGGGCCGAGCGAGCGGATCGGCACCCAAGCGCGTCCGGGGCGGCGCGCCGGCGCGTCCTGGGCGCCAGCGGGGTCGCCACGGTCTGCGGCAGAAAAGGGCGGAAGCGGGCTCATCGACTGATCTAAGGGTTTACCCGAGCTTAGGGCGATCGCCTAGGGAGCGCGTACCAGACTCGTCCCCGGTCTGGTGAGCCGCTCGGCGAGCCGGCGGGCGGGCGCTGCTATACTCATAGGCTTTTCGCTCTTTGCCTCGGCGAGAAGCGCGCGGTCATTGACCGGCGACAAGAAAAACGATCGTGCGAGAGCCCACCGGACGAAGTGTGGCCGAACGCGGTCTTGAGAAGAGGCTCGCAATCCAGCAGCGGAACACCATGAAAACCTTCAGCGCCAAAGCCGCCGAAGTGACGCATGAGTGGTTTGTGATCGACGCGACCGACAAGGTCTTGGGCAGGGTGGCCAGTGAAGTCGCCCTTCGCCTGCGCGGCAAGCACAAAGCCATCTACACGCCTCACGTCGACACCGGCGACTTCATCGTCATCGTCAACGCCGACAAGATTCGCGTCACCGGCAACAAGGCCGAGGACAAGATCTACTACCGCCACTCGGGCTTCCCGGGCGGGATCCGCGGCATCAAGTTCAAGGACATGCAGGCGCGCCATCCCGGGCGCGCGCTCGAGAAGGCCGTCAAGGGTATGCTGCCCAAGGGCCCGCTCGGCTACGCGATGATCAAGAAGCTGAAGGTGTATGCGGGCGACACGCATCCGCACACGGCGCAGCAGCCCAAGAAACTCGACATCCTTCAGGACGCGCGATGATCGGAAACTGGAATTACGGCACCGGCCGCCGCAAGTCGTCGGTCGCGCGCGTCTTCATGAAGAAGGGCAGCGGGCGCATCCTCGTGAACGGCAAGCCGCTCGAGGAATACTTCGGCCGCCAGACGTCGATCATGGTCGTCCGCCAGCCGCTCGTGCTGACTGCCAACGACGCAGCGTTCGACGTCAAGGTCAATGTCCACGGTGGCGGCGAGACCGGCCAGGCCGGCGCAGTTCGCCACGGCATCACGCGCGCCCTCATCGACTACGACGCGGCGCTGAAGGGCGACCTCAGCCGCGCCGGTTTCGTGACGCGCGACGCGCGCGAGGTCGAGCGCAAGAAGGTCGGCCTGCACGGCGCCCGGCGCAGGAAGCAGTTCAGCAAGCGCTGACCACGGTCTCAGCCCGTCGGGCGAGCCGAGACGTCCTGCGACCCCTTGCGGTTTTCCACATGGACCGCATCTGCTTGTCCCTGCGGCCTCTCGGCCGCGCGGGTTCGCGGATAATGGCGGTATTCGTCTCGAGGAGCGTCGCATGAGCGCAGTCGCCAACCAGATCGTCCCTTCGCCGGAGGCCGACGCGCCGCCGCCGCCGCTCGTCTTCACCGACAGCGCCGCCAACAAGGTCAAGGAACTCGTCGACGAGGAGGGCAACCCCGAGCTGAAGCTGCGCGTCTTCGTCCAGGGCGGCGGTTGCTCGGGTTTCCAGTACGGCTTCACGTTCGACGAGATCGTCAACGAAGACGACACCTCGATGGCTAAGAACGGCGTCACCCTGCTCATCGACGCGATGAGCCTGCAGTACCTTGCCGGCGCCGAGATCGACTACAAGGACGATCTCCAGGGCGCGCAGTTCGTGATCAAGAACCCGAACGCCACGACCACCTGCGGCTGCGGATCGAGCTTCTCGGCCTGAGGTCGAAGCGCCTCCGTGACGAAGCCGCCGTGAGGCGGCTTTCTTCTTGGCGCCTCTGCTCAGCGCGCCGGATAGAGCGCGCCGAGGACCCGCGCGCCGGCGGCGCCGGTCACGGCCGGGACGTTGCCTGGCGTCCGCCCGAGGAACGCGCGCGCGAGCCAGGCGAACGCCGCGGCTTCGACCTGGTCCGCGGGTAGCCCGCGTCGGTCGCTGGGGACGACTCCGACCGGCGCCAGATGACGCCCGAGGCGCGCCTCGAGGTCGGCATTGCGTGCCCCGCCACCGCAGACGATCAGCTCGGCCGCACCGTTCCCGTGGGCGCTGAACGCTTCGGCGACGACGCGCGCCGTCAGCTCGGCGAGCGTCGACTGGATGTCCTGGGGACGCAAGCGGGCGCGTGCATCGGCGCCGTCGAGACGAGCATCGAGCCAGGCGGCGTTGAACAGATCGCGTCCCGTGCTCTTGGGCGGAGGCGCGCCGAAGTAGGGCTCGGCCAGCAGGGCGTCGAGCAGGCGTGCGTCGACGGCCCCTCGGGAACCCCAGGCGCCCGCGGCATCGAACGTCTGCCCGGTCGACCGTTCGCACCAGAGATCGAGCAGGACGTTCGCCGGACCGGTGTCGAATCCGGTGACGGCGCCGCCGGGGCTGAGCATGGTCAGGTTCGCGATACCGCCGAGATTGAGTACCGCCAGCGCGGCGTCGGGCCGGCCGAACATCGCGCGGTGGAAAGCCGGCACGAGCGGCGCGCCCTGCCCGCCGGCAGCGACGTCGCGGCTGCGGAAGTCGGCGACGACATCGATGCCGGTGAGCTCGGCGAGGAGCGCCGGCGCGTTCAGCTGCACCGTGTAGCCGCCCAACGCACCAGGGCGATGGCGAACCGTCTGCCCGTGCGCACCGATCGCAGCGACCTGGCCAGGATCGATCGTTGCACTGCGCAGGACGGCATCGACGACCGCAGCAGCCTCGCGTGCCAGCGCGTTGGCAGCGAGCGCTGCACGGTGGATTTCGTCGGCACCGCTATGGTTGAGGGCCACGAGCTCGGCGCGGAGCTCGGCAGGAAAGCTCCGCCGCGCGTGGCCCAGAACGCGCAACGGGGGCGTTGCGCCGGTCGTCGAGAACTCGACGGCAATGCCGTCGGTGCCGTCGAGCGAAGTGCCCGACATCAGTCCGACGAAGAGTTCGCGGCGCGGTTCGAGTCCGACCACCAGCGTGCTCGTGATGGCGAGGTCGCGCCGGGGCGGTTTCGCGCGACGCGGAGCTGTCTTACTCGCCGAGCAGCGGCGCGCGCGGCAGCGTCTCGGCGACGCCCAGCTGGGCGCGAACGCTCTGCGCGAGCTGGCCGAAGCGTGTCCGCGAAGCGGGCGAGATCACGACCGCCTCCGAAGTCTGCGCAACCTGCAGCGGATCCCGCTGCACACCGTCGATCTTCACTTCGAAGTGCAGGTGCGGCCCGGTGGCCCAGCCGGTCTGGCCGACCGCGCCGATGATGGAGCCGATCTCGACGTGCTGGCCCTTGACGACGTCGATCCGGCTGAGATGGGCGTAGACGGTCGATCGATCCTCGCTGTGCTGGACGTGGATGACGTTGCCGTAGCCGTTCTGCCAGCCGGCAAACTCGACCACGCCGTCGCCGATCGTACGCACCGGCGTCCCGACAGGCGCGCCGTAGTCGACGCCATTGTGCTGTTTCCAGATGTTCAGGATCGGATTCATGCGCATCGAGAAGCCCGAGGTCACGCGCGAGAACTCGAGCGGGCTGGCCAGGAACGAGCGCTGCTTGCCCTGGCCGTCGAGGCCGAAGTAGGCGCCCTTGGCGTCGCCGTCCTTGAACCATACGGCCGAGAAGTTCTGGCCCTGGTTGTCGAACTCGGCGGCGAGCACGCGCCCGGTGACCGGCCCCCAGCTGATCGGCTCTCCGTCGGCGGTCAGCGACTCGTACACCACGGAGAAGGTGGCACCGCGCTTCAGCTCGCGCCGGAAATCGATGTCGTTGGCGAAGATCTCGGCGAGCTGAGTGGCGACCCCGTCGGGAATGCCGGCTTCGTCGGTCGCGTTGAAGAGCGACGAGCGGATCGTCCCGCTGGCCATCACCGTTTGCGACGAGAGCGGCACGGTCGCGATGTCGGCGACGAGCCGGTCGGCGATCCGCTGGATGCGCAGCCGCGAGAACTGCGTCGGTAGCTTGTCGTTCGTCGGCGCCGCGTAGCGCGCGAGCAGCCCGATCAGGTGGCCGTGGGCGTCGACCTGCACCTGGACGCGCTTGCCGGCACGCCCTTCGAGGAGGCGCCGGGCCATCGAATCGGCGCGCAGGAAGGCGGCGGCGCCGGGGTCCGCGACGTTGAGGCGCGCCAGTAGCGAATCCGCGGTGTCGCTCGGGCGGGTCACCTCGCTGCGGTACAGGTCAAGTTCGCTGTCGGCGAGCGCGTCGAGTTGCGCGTGCAGATCGAGGGAAGGGACGTTCTCGACGATCGTCCGCTGCGGCAGGTCGGCCGGGTCAGGGACCTCGGGGGCGACGCCGAAGGCGGTCACCGCGAAGCCGGCCAGAGCGAGCGAGATCGAAGCTGCCAGAGTGCGCGGGTAGCGGGAAGCCACGCTTGCGATGTGCGCCGAAAGGTAGTCCCAGGCGACATCGAGAGATGCCTGCAATTTCAATTTTCGCGGAGCGCGGTGCTCGGTTCGGCGGTGCGGGCGCCGGGCCCGCACCTCTCGGTTGATCTTCACGAGCGGGCGGCCACTAGAATCATGGCGCACGTCCGCTCTCGTGTAGGGCACCATCCCACTGGCTCGTAGGACGCCGGGCGCAGTATACCGGCCCCCTTTGGCCCTATTCCAGCAACAGCCAGTGATGTCTGCGTCTATTTCGCCCCCGACCGCGCCGGTGCAGTTCCCCGTGACCGAGTCGGTCCGCAAGGCGCTGGCGCAGTCGCGCTACCGCTGCAGCGAGCTGATCCCGGAAGACGAGTGGGTGCGCAAGCTCGCGCGCTCCGAGGCGACCGGGGTGCCGCTGCGGATCAAGCTCGGCCTGGATCCGACCGCCCCGGACATCCATCTCGGCCACACCGTCGTCCTCGACAAGCTGCGCCAGCTGCAGGACCTCGGCCACACCGTGATCTTCCTGATCGGCGATTTCACCTCGATGATCGGCGATCCCTCGGGCAGGAACACGACGAGGCCGCCGCTGACGCGCCGCCAGATCGAGGAAAATGCGAGCACTTACTATTCTCAGGCAAGCCTCGTTCTCGAACCGTCCCGCACCGAGATCCGCTACAACTCCGAATGGAGCGATCCCCTTGGCGCGCGCGGGCTGATCGAGCTCGCGGCCCGTTACACCGTCGCCCGGATGATGGAGCGGGACGATTTCAGCCGCCGCTTCAAGGCCGGAACGCCGATCAGCGTCCACGAGTTCCTCTACCCGCTGATGCAGGGGTACGACTCGGTTGCGTTGCGCTCCGATCTCGAACTCGGCGGAACCGACCAGAAATTCAATCTTCTGGTCGGGCGAGCCCTGCAGGCCGAATACGGCCAAGAGCCCCAGTGCATCATGACGATGCCGCTCCTCGAGGGCCTCGACGGCGTCGAGAAGATGTCGAAGTCGAAGGGCAACTACGTCGCGATCACCGACCCGCCGAACGACATGTTCGGCAAAATGATGTCGATCAGCGACGATTTAATGTGGAAGTACTACGATCTTCTCAGTAAACGCCCTGAAGCCGAGATCGCTGCATTGCGTGCCGAGACCCGGGCGGGGCGCAACCCGCGCGACGCCAAGGTGGCGCTCGCGAAAGAGATCGCTGGGCGCTTTCATAGTTCTGCCGCAGCGGATGCGGCGGAGGCC
>DASXXO010000404.1:0-7892 GCA_036503045.1 Caldimonas sp.
ATCGGCGACGAGTTCTCCAAGCAGGACGCCGGGACGCTCTCGATCGCGACGACGCACAGCCAGGCGCGCTACTTCCTGCCGGCGCCGATCGCGCAGATGAGGAAGCGCTTTCCCAAGGTCAACATCAGCCTGCACCAGGGGACCCCGGAGCAGGTCGCCAAGATGGTGTATGAGGAGGTCGCCGACTTCGGCCTCGCGACCGAGTCGCTCGACGACTTCGCCGACCTCGTGACCCTGCCCTGCTACGCCTGGCAGCACGTGCTCGTGCTGCCGGTGGGCCATCCGCTCGCGCAGGTCGACCGCGTCTCGATCGAAGACCTCGCGCCGCTGCCGCTGATCTCCTACCACCCGGCGTTTTCGGGCAGGAAGCGCATCGACCAGGCATTCGCGACCAGAAAGCTCGTGCCCAACGTCGTTCTCGACGCGATCGACGCCGACGTCATCAAGACCTACGTCCGGCTCGGACTCGGCGTCGGCATCGTCGCCGAGATCGCGATGCGCGAGGAAGGCCAGGGGTCGGACCTGCTCGCGCGGCCGGTCGGCCACCTGTTCGGCCAGAACATCACGCGCATCGCCTTCAAGCGCGGCGCCTACCTGCGCAACTTCGTCTACGCGTTCGCCGAGATGACCTCCGACCGGCTGACCCGCCCCCTCGTCGAGCGCGCGATGGCCGGCGACGCGCACGACTACCAGCTATGACGGTCGCGTCCCGATCACGTTCGGCGACGGGCGCGGTGCGCACGCCCGAGGTGCAAAGCCGCCTGCCCGACGTCGGCACGACGATCTTCACCGTGATGTCGGCGCTGGCGCAGGAGCGCGGCGCGGTCAACCTCGGCCAGGGTTTCCCCGACTTCGACTGCGACCCGGCGCTGGTCGATGCCGTCGAGGCGGCGATGCGCGCCGGTCTCAACCAGTATCCGCCGATGACCGGCGTGCCGGTCCTGCGCGAGCGCATCGCCGCCAAGATCGAGGCGCTCTACGGCCATCGCTACGACCCGGCATCCGAGATCACCGTCACGGCAGGCGCGACCCAGGCGATCCTCACCGCGGTGCTCGCCTTCGTCGGCCCGGGCGACGAAGTCATCGTCCTCGACCCGTGCTACGACAGTTACGCGCCCAACGTCGCCCTCGCCGGCGGGCGCACCGTGCACGTGCCGCTCGTGCCCGCGACCTACGCGCCCGACTTCGACCGCATCGCCGCCGCGCTCGGCCCGAAGACGCGCGCGCTGATCGTCAACTCGCCGCACAACCCGAGCGGCACGGTCTGGTCGGCCGACGACATGCGCCGGCTCGCCGAGCTGTTGCGCCCGACCGACGTGGTCGTCATCAGCGACGAGGTCTACGAGCACATGGCCTACGAGGGCGAGCACCAGAGCGCGGCGCGCTTTCCCGAGCTCGCGGCGCGCACGGTCGTCGTCTCCAGCTTCGGCAAGACCTACCACGTCACGGGCTGGAAGGTCGGCTACGCGGCGGCGCCGGCACCCCTCAGCGCCGAGTTCCGCAAGGTGCACCAGTTCAACGTCTTCACGGTCAACACGCCGATGCAGCACGGCCTCGCGAGCTTTCTGGCCGATCCTGCCCACCACCTTTCGCTCGCCGCTTTCTATCGCGCCAAGCGCGACCGCTTCCGCGCCGGCTTGGCCGAAACGCGTCTGCGCCTGCTGCCGTGCCAGGGAACGTACTTCCAGTGCGTCGACTACTCGGCGGCGAGCGACCTCGGCGACGACGCCTTCTGCCGCTGGCTGACGAGCGAGGTCGGCGTCGCGGCGATCCCGCTCTCGGCCTTCTACGCCGACGGATTCGACCAGCGCATCGCCCGCTTCTGCTTCGCCAAGAAGGACGAGACCCTCGACCTCGCGCTGGCTCGCCTGCGCTCGCTCTGAGCGCCCGGCCGCTCGCTGCCGCATGACACAATTCCTCGCATGGGAAGGCCGATTTCCCGCTCTGCGCGCACCTCTCCCGTGAGCTTTTCGCCATGCCCTCGGAGCTGCTGACCGAGCGTCTCGGCACGACGCTCGTGCTGACGATCAGCGATCCGCCGACGCGCAACACCTTGTCGGCGCAGGTGATCGCCGCCGGCATCGAGGCGCTCGGCGTCGCCGAGGCGAATCCCGAGATCCGCGCGGTCGTCGTGCAAGGCGCCGTCGGCCACTTCTGCGCCGGCGGCAACGTCCACGGCCTGATCGAGCGGCGCGCCGCCGGCGCGGCGGCGCAGCGGCGCATGCTCGAGCACCTGCACCACTGGATCGAGACGATGGCGAGCTATCCGAAGCCGATCGTCGCCGCAGTCGAAGGCGCCGCTGCCGGCGCCGGCTTCTCGCTCGCCCTCGCCTGCGACCTGATCGTCGCGGCGTCGGACGCGCGCTTCGTCGTCTCGCACGGCAGGCTGGGCCTCTCGCCCGACGGCGGCGTGACCGCGCGCCTCGCCGAAGCGCTGCCGCCAGCGCTCATCAAGGAGATGCTCTGGCTCGGCGAGCCGGCATCGGCAGCCGCCCTGCACGAGCACGGGCTGGTCTCGATCGTCAGCCTCCCGGGCAGCGCGCTCGCCGACGCGCTGATCCTTGCCGAGCGCCTCGCGACGCTCGCGCCGGGTGCCGTCGCGAGCGTCAAGGACCTCGTCGCCCAGGCGCCGCGCCGATCCCTGGTCGAGCAGCTCGGCGCCGAGCGCGACCACCTGTTGGCCAACCTGTTCAGCGCCGACGGCGCCGAAGGGCTGCAGGCGTTCGTCGACAAGCGCGCGCCGCGCTTCAGCTGATGCGCCGACGGGATCGCTGTCACTTGAGCGACCGGCCGTGAACCACCCCGTCCTTACACTCGACGAGCAGTCGAATATCGAGTCGGGCTCGTGGTTCTCGAAACTCTCCGCGCCGCTGCGCGAGGCGATCCTCGCGCGGGCGACCGTGCGCCGACTCGAAGACGGCACGCTGCTGTCGGCGCGCGGCGCGCCGGCCGCGGAATGGTGCGGGTGCGCGCTCGGCGCGGTGCGCGTGAGCTCGGTGTCGCTGGCCGGCAAGCAGGTCACTCTCACCTACGTCGAGCCCGGCACTTGGTTTGGCGACATCGCGCTGTTCGATGGCATGCCGCGCACGCACGACGCCAACGCGCACGGCGCGACGACGCTGCTGGTCGTTCGCAAGCCCGACTTCAAGGAGCTGCTGTCGCTCCACGTCGAGCTCTACGACGCCTTGCTGCGCCTCAACTGCCGGCGCCTGCGCCTGATGTTCGATGCCATCGAGGACCTCAACACGCTGCCGCTCGCGGCGCGGCTCGCCAAGCAGATCCTCCTGCTCGCGCGCAGCTACGGCATCCAGCAGGGCGACGAGATCCGGGTCGGCTTGCAGCTGGCGCAGGAGGATATCGCCCAGCTGCTTGGCGCATCGCGCCAGCGCGTCAACCAGGAGCTGAAGGGCTTCGAGCGCGAGGGCGCCGTGCGGATCGAGCCGACCCGCCTGGTCGTCCTCTCGAAGGCCAAGCTGCTGGCGATCGCCAACGGCTGAACTCGGGGTCCTCGCCGATTGCGGCTCCCCGGCGGGCGCTCTCCAATCCGGCCATGAGCACGCCAGAGCCCAATACCGGCACCAAGCCCGTCGCCGAGTCGCACGCCTTCGACGTCGGCGCGCTCGAGCGCTACCTCGTCGAGCGTCTGCCCGGCTTTGCCGGGCCGCTCGTCGTCGAGCAGTTCAAGGGCGGCCAATCGAACCCCACCTACAAGCTGCTGACGCCGGCGCGCGCCTACGTGATGCGCTCCAAGCCCGGCCCGGCGGCGAAGTTGCTGCCATCGGCGCACGCCGTCGAGCGTGAGTTCACGGTCATGCGCGCGCTCGCCGACACCGCGGTCCCGGTGCCGCGCATGCACGTGCTGTGCGACGACGAGAGCGTCATCGGCCGCGCGTTCTACGTGATGGAGTTCGTCGACGGACGCGTGCTCTGGGACCAGTCGCTTCCGTCGCTCGACCCGCCGGGCCGCGCCGCCATCTACGACGAGATGAACCGCGTCATCGCCGCCCTGCACTCGGTCGACCCGGCGCGCGTCGGCCTCTCGGGCTACGGCAAGCCGGGCAACTACTTCGAGCGCCAGATCGGCCGCTGGACCAAGCAGTACCTGGCGTCGATCACCGAACCGATCGAGGCGATGGACCGCCTGATGGAATGGCTGCCGGCGCACATCCCGGCGAGCGCGCGCGACGACGCGGAGGTCTCGGTCGTGCACGGCGACTACCGGCTCGACAACCTCGTCTTCTCGCCCGATCAGCCGCGCGTCGTCGCCGTTCTCGACTGGGAGCTCTCGACCCTGGGCCATCCGCTCGCCGACTTCAGCTACCACTGCATGTCGTGGCACATCACGCCCGGCGGCGGCCACGGCGCGCGCGGCATCGGCGGCCTCGACCACGCCGCGCTCGGCATCCCGAGCGAGCGCGATTACGTCCGCCGCTACTGCGAGCGCACCGGCCGCGGCGATCCCGACGCGGTCATGGCCGACTGGAACTTCTATCTCGCCTACAACCTGTTCCGGATCGCCGGCATCCTGCAAGGCATCGCCAAGCGGGTCGAGGCCGGCACGGCATCGAGCGCGCAGGCACGCCAATCGGCTGCCGGCGCGCGGCCGCTCGCGGAAATGGGCTGGCGCATCGCCCAACAGAGCTGAACCGAGCGCGCCGGCACCCTTCACCAACGAAAGATCACCATGGACTTCGAATATTCGCCCCGGACGAAGGAATTGCAGGCGCAGCTGCTGCGCTTCATGGACGAGCACATCTACCCGGCCGAGAAGCGCTTGGACGACGAGCTCGAGGCCAACACCAAGGCGGGCAAGCGCTGGACGCCGCTGCGCACGATCGAGGACCTGAAGCCGAAAGCGCGCGCGCAGGGCCTGTGGAACCTGTTCTTGCCGCCGACCGCAGGCGGCCAGGGCTCGAAGGAAAGCGGCCGCGGGTTCGGCCTCTCGAACGGCGACTACGCGCCGCTCGCCGAGATCATGGGTCGCGTGCCGTGGTCGAGCGAAGTCTTCAACTGCTCGGCGCCCGACACCGGAAACATGGAAACGATCGAGCGCTACGGCTCGGAGGAGCTGAAGAAGCAATGGCTCGAGCCGCTGCTCGACGGCAAGATCCGGAGCGCTTTCGCGATGACCGAGCCCGCGGTGGCCTCGTCGGACGCGACCAACATCGAGGCACGCATCGAGCGCAAGGGCGACGAGTACGTCATCAACGGCCGCAAGTGGTGGACGAGCGGCGCCGGCGACCCGCGCTGCAAGATCTACGTCTTCATGGGCAAGACGGATGCCGAAGCGCCCAAGCACTCGCAGCAGTCGATGGTCCTGGTGCCGGCCGAGACCAAGGGCGTCACCGTCCTCAGGCCGCTCAACGTCTTCGGCTACGACGACGCGCCGCACGGCCACATGGAGGTGCTGTTCGAGAACGTTCGCGTGCCGACGGCCAACATCCTGCTCGGCGAGGGGCGCGGTTTCGAGATCGCGCAGGGGCGGCTCGGGCCGGGGCGGATCCACCACTGCATGCGCCTGATCGGCCTGGCCGAGCGCTCGCTCGAGCTGATGTGCAAGCGTGCGTCGAGCCGGGTCGCGTTCGGGCGCACCGTCGCCGAGCAGGGCGTGACGCGCGAGCGGATCGCCGAGTCGCGCTGCCGGATCGACATGGCGCGCCTGCTGACGCTGAAGGCGGCCTGGATGATGGACGTCGCGGGCAACAAGGCGGCCAAGTCGGAGATCGCGATGATCAAGGTCGTCGCGCCCAACATGGCGTGCCAGGTGATCGACTGGGCGATGCAGGTGCACGGCGGCGGCGGCGTCTCGGAGGACTTCCCGCTCGCCGGCTTCTACGCCGGTGCGCGCACCCTGCGCTTTGCCGACGGGCCGGACGAAGTGCACCGCAACGCGATCGCCAAGATGGAGCTCGGCCGGCACGCCGCCTGACCGGCCCGGCGTCTGGTCGTCAGCGCTCGGGGCGACGTTCGGGCGGAAGCGACTGCCAGGCGGTGGTCGAGGAGGTCGACCAGGGCGTGTCGTCGCCGCGCGCGCGCCCGACCCGTCGTGCCGCCGCGCCGGCGATGCCGAACAGGGCGACGGCGGCGACGACGTCCGCCTCCTCGGCGCTTGCCAGCTGCATGCGCAGATAGAGGCGCCCGCGCAAGGTCATGATCAGGAACGGCGGCTGGGTGTTCAGCCAGGTCGTCGCCGCGCGCTCGAGCGCGTGCGCGAGCGCGCCATCGAGCCACCATGAGCCTTCGTGGGCGACGCTCGAGACGCCCGCGTAGTAGTTACGCAGGATCTGCGAGCCGCTCATCGAGATCTTCGGGAACACCACGAGCCAGCGCGTCTCTTCGCTGATGTTCTCGTTGAGGTGGGTCTGGTTGCTCTGCGTGGCCTGCTCGAACGCCTCGTTCGCGAGTCGCTCGCGCAGCGGCTTGGTCATGATGAGCATCTGCAGCTCGGGCGGCACGCCGAGCACCATGCGCATGCGCAGCTCGTGGCCCTCGAGGTAGGGTCGCTGCGGCCGGCCCCATTCGAGCCGCCAGGGCACGGCGTCGAAATGGCCGTCGATCGCAAAGCCGTCGCCGTCCTTCTCGCGCTTGTGGACGTAGCCGGTGCGGCGCGCCCAGCCGGCAATGGCGTCGCCCTCGGCGCGCCGGGCGGCGCGCTCGAACAGTTCCTTGATCGATCCGAGCATCGCTGGCCCCAATCCACTAGAGTCATGCGCCGGGCGCATGCGCGCCGGTAAACGGACGCGACGCGATGATCGAAGTGTATTCGTGGGGCACGCCCAATGGCCACAAGGTCCACGTGATGCTCGAGGAATGCGGCCTCGAATATCGTGCGATTCCCGTCAACATCGGGGCCGGCGACCAGTTCAAGCCCGAGTTCCTGGCGATCAGCCCGAACAACAAGATCCCGGCGATCGTCGATCCGGACGGCCCCGGCGGACGGCCGATCTCGCTCTTCGAATCGGGAGCGATCCTCGTCTATCTCGCATCGAAGACCGGTCGCTTCCTGCCGGCCGACGAGCGCGGCCGCTGGCAGACGCTTGAGTGGCTCATGTTCCAGATGGGCAGCGTCGGCCCGATGCTCGGCCAGACGCACCACTTCCGGCTCTATGCGCCGGAGAAGCTCAAGTACGCGATCGATCGCTACAGCAACGAGGCGAATCGGATCTATGGCGTCCTCGACAAGCGCCTTCACAAGCGCGACTGGGTCGCCGCCGACGAGTACACGATCGCCGACATCGCGATCTTTCCATGGCTGCGCTCCTGGCAGAACCAGGGCATCGACTGGGCCGACTTTCCGCGCCTGAAGGACTGGTTCGACCGCATCGCCGCCCGGCCCGCGGTGGAGCGCGGTGTCCAGGTGCTCGCCGGGCTGCGCAAGCCCTTTCGCACCGAGGAGGAGCGCGAGGTGCTCTTCGGCGCGAAGCAGTACGAGCGGCACTGAGCCGCCGCGCCGGCTTCAGTCGGCCGGCGCGACGCAGCCGCGCCGGTCCGACTGCGGCGTCCAGAGCGTCTTCAGCTTTTTCAGCTCCTCGTCGTAGAAGCTGTTGATCTGCGCGGCGTCCTCCGCCTGCTTCGCGGCCGCCTGCATCTGGGCCTCGAGCAGCGCGCCGTTGGTGTCGAGATCGCGCCTGAGCTTGGGCGGCAGCTTGCCGTTGGGATAGAACTCCGCCTCTTCGAGCAGGTGCTTGCGCTCTTCCGACAGCCTCCTGATCCGCGCCTCGGAGCCGCGCATCGCCGCGGCGACGCCGTCGAGCGCCTGCTGCCGCGTCGCGTCGTGCTTGGCCCGGTTCGGATAGCGGCTCGCCAGGCTCTGGTCGCTGCGCTGCTCGGCCTTGCAAGCGAGATAGGCCTCCTTCGCCTTTCGCCGGCGCTCCTCCTCGGCGACGCGCTGG
>DASXXO010000405.1:0-2165 GCA_036503045.1 Caldimonas sp.
GGGCGACGCCGCCGAGCGTGATCGCGGCGCCGCCGAGCTTGGCCGCCGAATAGCGCTCGCCGGTCAGCGCCCACGCGACCAGCCCGGCCACTGGCGGCATCAGGTACATCAGCGGCGCGGTGCGGCCGACGCCGCGCACCGCGTTGACCCAGCCCCAGACCAGCCAGCCGAGGAACGCCGAGATGATGACCGCATAGAAGGTCCCGGCCCACACCGCGGCCGGAACCGCGCGCCAATGCACCGCGAGGCCGGCGGGAACGCTGATCGCGACCACCGGCAGGCTACCGAACAGGACTGCGTAGGTCATCACCGTCACGCCGCCGAGGCGTTCGATCAGCGGCTTGGCGGCGACGGTGTAGTACGAGAAAAAGGAGGCCGCGACGAGCAGCACGAGGTCGCCCGCGCTCGCCTGCCAGTGGCCGCCGAACAGCTTGTCGGAGAGGAACACGACCACGCCGACGCACGCGACCGCGACGCCGGCGACCGAGCCGCGCGTCAGCGCCTCGTGGCCGTGCCAGTGCAGGATCAGCAGCGTGAAGACCGGGCCGCAGGCGAGGATGATCGAGCTCGAGAACGCGGTCGACCAGTAGATGCCGTAAGTGACGAGGCCGACGTGCAGCAGGTGGCCGACGAGGCCGAGGCGCAGCAGCGCGAGCGCGTCGCTGCGATCGACGCGCGGCCAGCGCGTGCCGAAGCGCGCGCAGAGCAGGATCGCCGCAGCAACCGGCATGATCAGGTAGCGGACGAACAGGAAGCCGCCCGGCGAGAGCGCCTGGAAGATCGCCTTCTGGACGCTGAAGTTGGCGCCCCAGAGGAGGATCAGGCCGAGCGCGGCCCAGAGCGCCTGGCGCGAGCGGTCCGGTGTCTTCGGCGCGCTCTCGCCGGTCGCCGCGACGGTCATCGCGGCGTCGGCCGCTCGCTGCCGGCACAGTCGTCGGCCGCGTCAGCGCCGAGCGGCAGCTGCGCGTCGTCCAGGCGCCAGCCATCGAGTGGCGTCGCGCGCGCAAGCGCCATCCAGAGCGCGAAGCCGATCCGCATCGGCCGTTTGGGCGCCGGCCGGACGACCTCGAGCCTCAAGTCCGACGCGACCAGAACGCCGCATTCGGGCGGGATCTCGTCGGCGCTGGCGATGCCTTCGCGGAGCACGTACCAGCACTCGCCGCCGATCCCGAGATACGCTTCGCGCTTGCTCGTGCGGCGCAGGTCGCCGAGAAGGTCGGCGCGCTGCACCTTGACCTCGTGGACGATCGGCTCGGCATACGCCTCGACCGTCGTGTGGCGGATCGAGAAGACGTCGGGCATCGCCATCGTCCAGCCGCGCTCGACCCTGGCGCGCACCGCGAGGCCGCGCCAGACGAGGCGGCCGGCGCGCGTCATCTCGCGCGCGACGCGCTCGACCAGTTGCTCGTGCAGATCGCGCCGGGCGCGGTTCTTGGCCAGCGTCTCGGCGAGGACGGCGATGCCGGCGTCGGTGAGGCGGATCGTCTCGTGACCAAGCGGGCCGCGCTCGCGTGCGAGCAGGCCCGCGGCGAGCAGCTCGACCTCGATCCCGTCCTGGCACGGCCAGCCGGCCGAGCGGTAGACGTCGCGCAGGCGGCGCCGGTGAATCACGCCGAGGCCGATCGGCGCGCGGGCGGCGAGCGAGGACACGTCGAGCATGAAAACGTCGGGGGTGCAGCGCGCGGTCGAGCTTCGCACCATACCGCGATTCGCGCGACGGACCCTTCGCGCGGGTACGATTCGACGCCCTGTTGCACGCCACCCGAGGATCGCCGCAATGACGAACCGCTCCTGCCTTGCCTTCGCCCGCCGCATCGGCGCGCTCGCCGCGCTCGCCTGCGCAGGCGTTTCGGCCGCACTCGCGGCCGACCCCAAGGTGCTCAACGTCTACAACTGGTCCGACTACATCGCCGAGGACACGCTCAACAACTTCGAGAAAGAGACCGGCATCAAGGTCAACTACGACAACTACGACAGCAACGAAGTGCTGATGGCCAAGCTCGTTGCCGGCAACACCGGCTACGACATCGTCGTGCCGAGCTCGCATTTCGCGAAGGGCTACATCGACGGCGGCCTGCTGCAAAAGCTCGACAAGGCCAAGTTGACGAACTGGGGCAACCTCGACAAGGGCCTGCTCGGGCAGCTCGGCAACGTCGACCCCGGCA
>DASXXO010000406.1:0-15843 GCA_036503045.1 Caldimonas sp.
AGAGATGCCGATCGCCGAGTTGGTGTAGCCGTGCTCCGCGTCGCCCATCGGAATGCCGAGGATCGCCGCCCGGCCCGGCGCCCGGAAGCGCTCGAGCAGACCTTGCCACCACTTCTCATCGAGCTCGGTGAACAGGACCGGAATCACCGTCTCCGGGCCGACGACGAGCTCGCCGCGCGCTGCCTCGACCTGCGCCGCCGTCGCGGCGAGCCCGGAGTCGAGATGGCCGCCGTCGAACTTCTCCTCCTGCGGCACGTTGCCTTGCAGGAGCGAGACCGTGAGCGCCCGCGTCGGCGTCGTGAAGTCGACCCGGCCGAGGAGCGCGCCGGCGACGAGCGCGACGACGAGCACTCCGCCCGGCGCGACCCAGCCGCGCGCACGGCGCAGGTCGGCGAAGCCGAAGCGGGCGGCGAGCGTCGCGCCGACCGCACCGACGCCGTACACGCCGAGCCACGACGCGAACCCCGCGAGCGGCGCGTCTACGTACGCATAGCCGCTCGCCACCCACGGGAAGCCGGTCAGCAGGACGCCACGCGCGAGCTCGGCGAGCAGCCACGCGGCGCCGAACAGGAGCGCCGCACGCATCGGCGCCCGCGGGCGCCAGCGCGCGACCAGCGCCATCGCCGCCGCCAGATAGAGCGAGAGGAAGGCCGCAAGCGCGAGCACCGCGAGCGCGGCGAGGCCGGCCGAGAGGCCGCCGTAGCGGTGCATGCTGACGTACATCCACCACGTGCCGGCGCACAGCCAGCCGACGCCGAACAGGAAGCCGAGCAACGCGGCGCGTGCCGGCGTCGACGCGCCGACGCGCCAGGCGAGCAGCGCGATCGCGATCATCTGCAGCGGCCAGAGGTCGCCGTCGACGAAGGCGACCGTCTGCAGCGCGCCGAGCGCGGCTGCAGCGGCGAGCTCGGCGATCGCGCGCCCTCTCAAGCGCCGTCCGGGCCGAGCGCTTCTTCGGCTGAGCGCGTGGCCTTGAACCAGCGCACGGCGCCGCCGCGCGCGAGCATGACCGCGAACACCAGGCCGCCGATCGTTACCGACTCGCCGCGCCGCGGCACGCGGCCGAGCTCATGCGCGACGAGGCCGCCGATGGTGTCGAATTCGTCGGTCGGCAGCAGCACGTCGAACGCCTCGTTGACCGCCGCCACGGTCGCGTCGCCGGCGACGCGCTGGCTGCCGTCGGCGAGCGTGTAGATGCTCGACTCGGCGTCGCTCTCGTCGAACTCGTCCTCGATCTCGCCGACGATCTCCTCGAGAACGTCCACGAGCGTGAGCAGCCCGGCGGTGTGGCCGAACTCGTCGATGACGATCGCGATGTGGTTGCGGTTGGTGCGAAAGTCGCGCAGCAGGTCGTTGAGCGCCTTCGACTCGGGGACGAAGAATGCCGGCCGCAGCAGCGTGCGCAGCTTCAGGCTGGGCGAGCGCTGCAGCTTCAGCAGATCCTTGGCCATCAGGATGCCGATCACGTTGTCGCGCCGCTCGGCGAACACCGGGAAGCGCGAGTGGCCGGTGTGGATGATGACGTGCAGCATCTCCTCGAACGGCGCGTCGATGTCGAGCAGGTCCATGTGCTTGCTCGGCACCATGACGTCGCCCGCCGTCATGTCGGCCATCCGGATCACACCCTCGAGCATCATCCGCGACTCGGGCTCGATCAGTTCCTTCTGTTCGGCGTCGGCGAGCGACTCCATCAGCTGGTGGCGCGAGTCGGGGCCTGGCGCCAGAAGATCGAGGAGCTTTCTCAGGAGGGGACGCTTCTCCGTGGGCGCGGCGGCCTTATCGGCGCCTCGCGGCGAGCGGGCGGCGGTGGGTTCTGACATGGAGCGAGAGCGCGGCCGGAACCGGCCGAAGGGCAGGACCGGAAGCTTACCGCATGGCACTTTTCCGGCCGGAGCGCTCCGGTGCCCTTGAAACGGGCACGCTTCGCCCCGATGTGGCACGCTCGCGTTCGCGGCTGCGCCGCTAGCCGTTTCGATCCCGATCCAAAGGTGACCTGTCCATGAGCCTGATCCCCGCGACCATCCTGACCGGAGTCCTCGGCTCGGGCAAGACGACCCTCCTGAAGCGTGTGCTCACCGAGGCGCACGGCCAGAAGATCGCGGTCATCGAGAACGAATTCGGCGAGGAGAACATCGACAGCGAGATCCTCGTCCAGGACGCCAAGGAGCAGATCATCCAGCTCAACAACGGCTGCGTCTGCTGCACGATCCGCGAGGACCTGCGCACCACCCTGGCCGAGCTCGCCGAGAAGAAGAGGAAGGGCGAGATCGACTTCGAGCGCGTCGTGATCGAGACGACCGGCCTCGCCGACCCCGGGCCGGTCGCCCAGACGTTCTTCATGGACGACGAGATCGCCGAGTCCTATCTGCTCGACTCGATCCTGACGCTCGTCGATGCCAAGCACGGCGACCAGCAGCTCGACAGCCGCCAGGAGGCGCGCCGCCAGGTCGGCTTCGCCGACCAGATCTTCATCAGCAAGACCGACCTCGTCGACGACGAAACGGTCGAGGCGCTGATCCACCGGGTCAAGCACATGAACCCACGCGCGCCGCAGACCAGGGTGAACTTCGGCGAGGTTCCGCTCAAGGACGTCTTTGACCTGAAGGGCTTCAACCTGAACGCCAAGCTCGACATCGACCCCGACTTCCTGAAGGCGGACGAGCACGACCACGACCACGGCGCGCATGACCACGAGAACGGCGAGGACTGCGACCACCCGCACCACCATGCGCACGACGACGACGTCAAGTCGTTCGTGTTTCGCGCCGACAAGGCCTTCGACGCCGGCAAGCTCGAGGATTTCCTCGGCGCGATCGTCCAGGTCTACGGGCCCAAGATGCTGCGCTACAAGGGGGTCCTGCACATGAAGGGAGCCGACCGCAAGGTGATCTTCCAGGGCGTGCACCAGCTGATGGGCAGCGACCTCGGGCCGAAGTGGGCACCCGGCGAGAAAAAGGGCAGCAAGATCGTTTTCATCGGCATCGACCTGCCCCGCGACATCTTGAAACAAGGCCTGGAGCAGTGCCTCGTCTGAGGCCCGTGACAGCGCTGTAAAGGTCACGCGATCGGGGGGCTGACGGCCCCCGGGGCGTGACTACAATCCGCGGCGGCCGAAAACGGCCGCGCCCTTCGTGACGTGCCTTGCGAACGAGGGTCGCGGCCCGTGGCAAGGAGTTCCCGTGAAGAAACCCGTCGTCAAGAAGACCTCAAAAAAGACCGTCGCAACGGCCTTGCGTACGCGGTCGACGGCCAAACCCGCACCTGCCAAGGGCAAGGCAGCGGCTACCAAGAAGAAACCGACAATGACGAAGAAGCCCGCAACGGCGAAAAAGGCGCCTGCGCGCAAGGCGCTGGCCAAGAACGCCGCGCCGACCAAGAACGCCGCACCGGCCAAGGGCAAGGCCGCGCACCCGGCAGCGCCGGCGTCGAAGAAGGTCGCCGCGCGGCCCGCGCCGAAGCCCGCAGCGCGTCCGAGCCCTGCGCCACGGCCGGTCGCGCCAAGGAAGGACCTGAAGCAGCAGGCGGCGGCATCGCCCGCTGCCGCGCAGTCCAAGGTCGCGGTTCCGGTGCCGACGGTTGCACCGGGAGCGCCTCTTGCTACGGCCAACGGCTTCGTGCCGCGCAAGCCCGGCCGAGGTACACCGAAGTATTTCGTGGCTCCCGTTCAAGCGCCCCTGCCGCCGCCGACCTCTCGCTTCGCCGATCGGTTCGCGCCGCCGCGTCCCCCGACCCGACAGATGAACAAACAAGAACACGACACGCCACGGCAGGCGCACAAGGCGGATCCCAAGCTGGCGAACGCCTGGAAAACCAAGGCGGGCCGCGACCTGACCGACGACGAGTTGCTGGCGATGCCCGACTCCGAGTACATGAACGAGAAGCAGCTCGAGTTCTTCCGCATGAAGCTGCAGGCGCTCAAGGACGACCTGCTGAGCAACGCCGGCGAGACGACCGAGCACCTGCGCGAGGACACCTCGATCGTTCCCGACCCCGCGGACCGGGCGACGATCGAGGAAGAGCACGCGCTCGAGCTGCGCACCCGCGACCGTGAGCGCAAGCTCCTGAAGAAGATCTCGCAGTCTCTGGCCCGCATCGACTCGGGCGAGTACGGTTTCTGTGACGAAACCGGCGAACCCATCGGTCTGGGCCGCTTGATCGCCCGGCCCACCGCTACACTGTCGCTCGAAGCGCAGCAGCGTCGCGAGCTGAAGCAGAAGATGTTCGGCGACTAGGCCGCCGGCGACCGGGGGGAGTTCCGCGCCCGGGCCGGCCACGAGCCGGTGGCGGCCGATCCGCTCAGGACTTGTTCTCGATGGCGGAACCAAAAGACACGACGAGTTTCTTCCGCAAGGTGGTCAAGTTCGTGGCCAATCCGGCGACGGAATGGACCGATCTCGACGCCCAGAACGAGGAGAGCCGCGAGAACGATTACGCCAAGGGCGAGCTCAAGGCGATGATCGAGCGCAAGCGCCGCAACGACTTCGTGCGCAAGCGCGAGTTCGACATGCTGCGCAAGGTCCGGCGCGAGGGGCTCTCGGGCGAGCAGCTCGCCGCGCTCGGTGGCTCGTCGCGGATCGACGACTCCGAGCCGCGCACGGCCGAGACGCCGGCCCGCCAAGACGCCGGCGTCAAGGCGAAGATCGACGAGATCGAGCAGCAGATGGTCGGCGACGGCTATCCGAGCACGCAGCGGCGCGCGCCCGAGTTCTACAACGCGCCGACCCAGCCGGCGCCGCTCGACTTCAGCAAGCTCAAGCCGGCGGCGAACTCGTCGCAGCTCGGTGGCCGCGTCGAGGACTTCGTCCCGGCGCCGGGGCCGGCCGCAGCGCCGGCCCCGGCGCCCGCAGCACCTGCGCCGGCGCAGCGCGCAGCGCCGGCGCCCCCGATCCGGCTCGAGATGCCGCAGGCCGAGGCATTCGGCAAGGCATTCGCCATTGCGAACAGCGAGGTCGCGCACGATCCCGATCTCGACGAGGCGGTGATCGCCTTCGCCAACGCCGACTTCGAGCAGTGCGAGCAGGCGCTGTCGGGCCTGACCGGCCCCGGCGGAGCGCGCTCGCAGGCCGCCGAGACCTGGCTCGTCCTGTTCGACCTCTACCGCGCGACCGGCCAGCAGCACAAGTTCGAGAGCCTGGCGATCGACTACGCGCAGCAGTTCGGCTGGTCGGCGCCGCAATGGTTTTCGCTTCCCAAGATGGTCGCCGAGGCGGCGAGCGACGAGCGCCCGAGCAGCGCGCGCATCGAGGGGCAGGTCGGCTGGGTCTGCCCGAACTACCTCGACGCCGACGGCGTCGCCAGACTGGCATCGCTCGCCTTGCAGATGCCGCTGCCCTGGGTGTTCGACTGGGGCGCGTTGCAGACGATCGACGCCGAGGCGTGCGGACGGCTCTCGGAGCTCTTCCGCAGCTGGATGCCGCAGGATCTCGACATGCGCTGGCTCTCGGGTGAGCGGCTGTTCGCCGCGGTTCAGGAGGCTGCGCCGACCGGCGTCCGTGACGCTGACCCCGCGTACTGGCAGCTGCGCCTCGACGCACTGCGCATGAGCAACCGCCCGGATCACTTCGACGAGGCGGCGATCGACTACTGCGTGACCTACGAGGTCTCGCCGCCGTCGTGGGAGCCGGCGCGCTGCATCGTGCGCATTTCGGGCTCGAACCAGGGCACGACCCAGCCGCCGCTCTCGGTCGTGAGCGACGTGTCGACGAGCTTTCAGGAATCGCAGCTCACCGACGCGCCACAGATGATCGAGGTCGGCACGGTCGAGCTCTCGGGCCAGCTGATCGGCGACATCAGCAACACGCTCAAGAAGATGGACGTCGAGCTCGGCACGGCGAAGATCGTCAACGTCTCGTGCGCGCGCCTGATCCGCGTCGACTTCATCGCCGCCGGCGACCTGCTCAACTGGGTCCTCGCGCGACGCAGCGAGAACCAGACGGTGAGCTTCGTCGAGGCGCACCGCATGGTGGCGCTTTTCTTCGGCGCGATGGGAATCAACGAGCACGCGACGGTCAAGGTACGGACCGTCTAGGCCCGTCCAAGGCCCGGCGCCTTGACTTCGCCGGGCGCGTCACAATGTGCGCCGCATGGGTTCCTACCACGGCACGACGATCGTCAGTGTGCGCCGCGGCGCCAGCGTCGCCCTCGGCGGCGACGGCCAGGTGACGATCGGCAACATCGTCGCCAAGTCGACGGCGCGCAAGGTCCGGCGCCTGCACCACGACAGGGTCCTCGCCGGATTCGCCGGCGCGACGGCCGACGCATTCACCCTCTTCGAGCGCTTCGAGGCGAAGCTCGAGAAGCACCAGGGCAACCTCGTCCGCGCGGCGATCGAGCTGACCAAGGACTGGCGTACCGACCGAGTCCTGCGCCGGCTCGAGGCGATGCTCGCCGTCGCCGATCGCGAGACCTCGCTCATCATCACCGGCAACGGCGACGTCCTCGAGCCCGAGTACGGGCTGGTCGCGATCGGCTCGGGCGGCTCGTTCGCGAGCGCCGCCGCACGTGCGCTGCTCGAGCACACCGAGATGGCGCCCAAGGAGATCGTCAAGCGCTCGCTCGAGATCGCCGCCGACCTGTGCATCTACACCAACCAGAACCACACGATCGAGACGCTGGACTGATGGACCGCAAATCCAGCATGACGCCGCAGGAGATCGTCTCCGAGCTCGACCGCCACATCGTCGGCCAGTCGGGCGCCAAGCGCGCGGTCGCGATCGCGCTGCGCAACCGCTGGCGACGCCAGCAGGTCGACGAGGCGATGCGCGGCGAGATCACGCCGAAGAACATCCTCATGATCGGCCCGACCGGAGTCGGCAAGACCGAGATCGCGCGCCGCCTTGCGCGCCTCGCCGACGCGCCATTCATCAAGGTCGAGGCAACCAAGTTCACCGAGGTCGGCTACGTCGGCAAGGACGTCGACTCGATCGTCCGCGACCTGGTCGACATGGCGGTCAAGCAGGAGCGCGAGGCGGCGCTGCGGCGCCAGCGCGCGCGCGCCGAGGACGCGGCGGAGGAGCGGATCCTCGAGGTGATCGTGCCAGGGGCGCGCAGCGAGTTCGGCCTCGCGCCCTCGCCTTCGGCCGACAACACTGCGCGCCAGGTGATGCGAAAGCGCCTGCGCGAGGGCCTGCTCGCCGACCGCGAGATCGAGATCGAGGTCGCCGAGGCCAAGCCCTCAATGGAGATCATGGGCCCGGCCGGAATGGAAGAGATGGCCGAGCAGCTGCGCGGCATGTTCGCGAGCATCGGCGGCACGAAGAAGAAGTCGCGCAAGATGAAGGTCGCCGAGGCGCAGCAGATCATCCTCGACGAGGAGGCGGCCAAGCTGGTCAACGACGACGAGATCAAGGCGAGCGCGGTCGCCAACGCCGAGCAGAACGGCATCGTCTTCATCGACGAGATCGACAAGGTCACGTCGCGCTCGGAGACGCAAGGCGCCGACGTCTCGCGCCAGGGGGTGCAGCGCGACCTGCTGCCGCTGGTCGAGGGAACGACCGTCAACACCAAGTACGGGATGGTCAAGACCGACCACATCCTGTTCATCGCCTCGGGCGCGTTCCACCTCTCGAAGCCGAGCGACCTGATCCCCGAGCTCCAGGGGCGCTTCCCGATCCGGGTCGAGCTCGGCTCGCTCTCGGTCGACGACTTCGAGGCGATCCTGACCCAGACGCACGCGAGCCTGGTCAAGCAGTACACGCTGCTGCTCGCGACCGAAGGTGTGCGGCTCGAGCTCGCGTCCGACGCGATTCGCCGCATCGCCCAGATCGCCTTCGACGTCAACGAGCGCACCGAGAACATCGGCGCGCGCCGCTTGGCGACCGTGATGGAGCGGCTGCTCGACGAGGTGAGCTTCGACGCCCCGAACCGCGCCGGCCAGACGGTGCGCATCGACGGCGCCGCGGTCGACAAGAAGCTCGCCGAGCTGGCGCGCAACGAGGACCTGTCGCGTTACATCCTCTAGCGGTACCTCTAGCGGCTGCGCCGCCGGACGCGCTCGCCCGCTAGTGTTCGCTGCCGGTCCAGACCGGCTCGCAGCGCACGTCGGTCCTGACCGAGTTGGCGATGTAGCACGCCTCGTGCGCCGCGTGGTGCAGCAGCTCGACGTCGGCGCGGGTCGGCCGCCGCTCGCCCGAGAACTCGACCCGCGGCCGCAGCGTCACGACGGTCATCGAGACCTTTCCCCGTTCGTCGTCGGTGCACTCCCCGTCGGCCGCGTCGACGTAGGCGTCGATGCAAAAACGCCTCTTCGCCGCGAACGAGAGGAAGAACAGCATGTGGCAGCTCGAGAGCGCGGCGATGAACGCCTCTTCGGGATCGATGGCGGCTTCGTCCGACCACGGCAGGGGGACGTTGTGGGTCGAGGACGATCCCGCGACTTCGGCGCCACCGTCGAAGCGCAGCACGTGGCGCCGGCTGTAGCGGCCGGCGAGGAAGTCGCGCTCGCCCGTGTCGGCGCGGCTCCAGCGCGTCTCGGCGACGTACGTCGACATCGCCCGGCGCTCCTCAGAGGGCGAGACGCTTCGACTGCAGCTGCAGCAGGCCGTCGAAGATCAGCGTCTCGACCATCTCGAACGGCAGGTTGCTGATCGACGCCAGCTTGACCGCCGCGCCGCCGCTCATGATCAGCGCGGGTTCTTTCCCGGTGCGCTTGAGCAGCTTCCGGTGCATGCGCTCGATCGCGCCGGCGATCGCGTCGGAGCCGCCGCTCATCAGCGCGTCGCTGGTGTTGGTCGGGAAGTCGACCGCCTCGCCGGTTGGCGCCTTCAGGCCCGCCGTCCCCATCTCGAGGGCGCGCAGCATCAGGCCGTAGCCCGGCAGAATCAGGCCGCCGAGGAAACGCCCCTCGGTGTCGAGCGCGTCGACCGTCACCGCCGTGCCGACCATCACGACGAGCGCCGGCCGCGCCGGACCGCGCGCGAGGATGCGGTGACGCGCGCCGATCAGCGCGACCCAGCGGTCGACGCCGAGCCGGATCGGGTGGTCATATCCGTTGACGACGCCGCAAGCTTCCGCACTGCTGACCACCCAGCGCGGCTCGACGTCCCAGAGCTCGAGCTGTTCCTCGGTGCGACGACGCACACCTTCGCCGGCGACGACGCTGCCGAGCATGCTCGACGGCGCGGGGAGATCGCACCACGCGCCTTCGGCGAGGCCGTCGATCGCCTCGAGGAAGACCGCGCCGTGGGCCAGCGTCGTCGCGCCGGGCAGCGGCTTCTCGTAGAGCGCCCACTTGAGGCGCGTGTTGCCAATGTCGACCGCGAGAAAACTCATGGCCGGCGCCCCGACTCAGACCATCTTGCCGCTGGCGGGCTGCACGTCGCAGCCCTTGATGCGCAACGTGCCGTCGCGCTGGCGCTCGAGGTGATAGGTCGCGAGCCACAGCGCGCCGTCGGCATCGGTGAGGTGGACGCCCTGGACGAGCTCGCCGTCGACGCGCAGGGGGAGCAGGAAAGTGACGCTCGCCGCGCGGTAGACGACCGGATAGCTGGCGCGCACCATCGCGAGGAAGCGCTCGGGCGTGCCGAACATCCTGCGGATCGCCGGCGCGGCGTACAAGAAGGCGCGCTCGGCGTCGTCGTTCGCGAAGGCGTCGAGCTGGGCGGCGACGACGCTGCGCGCCGCTCGCGCGTCCGCGGCCGAGACCGGCTGCGCCGCCGCCGGCACGCTCGCGCAGGCGAGCGAAGCGGCGAAGACGAGGGTGGCGAGCGAGCGGACCATGGCGTTCCCAAGAGGCGCGGCCGCCATCATGCACCGTCGGCGCACGAAATGTGTCGGGGGGAAAAGGACTGTAAATCCGTCCCCGGAACGTCATCGACGCACGGCGCTTTCCGGTTGAATGGGGATGGCGCAGTCCGCGCCCCACCTTTGCACGGAGTCGAACCATGCCCATCCGCACCATCGCCCTTGCGGCCTTCTGCAGCGCCGCGCTGTCGGCCTGCGTCGTTGCCCCGGTCGGCCATCCGTATGGCTACGCGCCGGCCGGGGAGGTGGTCGTCACCGACATGGCGCCGCCGGCGCCGTACTACGAGCCCATTCCGAGCGTGCCGTTCGCCGGTGCGGTGTGGATCAACGGCTATTGGGGTTGGAGCGGCGGGCGCCATGCCTGGGTCGGCGGCCACTACGAGCATCCGCGTCCCGGATACTCGTGGCAACCGCATCACTGGGTGTATCAGGAGGGCCGCTGGCACCTGCACGAAGGCCATTGGGCACGCAGCTGAATCCTCCGCCTGCGCGCGGCCGCCGTCGTCTGGCGGTGCCGTCCTGCGGGCAGTGGCCCCGACGCTACACTGGAGATCGGACGTCGACGTCGATCGGCTGACGTCATCGGCGCCTGCGCCGAGCCCTCCGTTAGTGTTACGGGCCCACCTTGGCGAAGAAAACCAACGCGCGTCTCGCCGACTTCCAGTTTGCCGGCGTCGCCGGCGCGAAGGCGCGGGCGCCCGCACGTGGCCGCCGCTTCGACCTGCGCCGGTTCGATCCGGCGGCCAGGCCGTTCTCGCTGGGCGACAAGGCGCGCGACAAGCCCGCCGTCGAGGCGCTCGCGGTCGAGCTCGACAAGCTCCAGGACGTCCTCTTCGCCGACAAGCGCTTCAAGGTCCTCGTCGTCCTGCAGGGCACTGACACGAGCGGCAAGGACGGGACGATCCGGAGCGTCTTCGCCCTGACGAGTGCGCTCGGCGTGCGCGCGGTCGGCTGGAAGGCGCCGAACGAGGAAGAGCGCGCGCACGACTACCTGTGGCGGATCCACCGCCAGGTGCCGGCGGCGGGCGAGATCGTCGTCTTCAACCGCAGCCACTACGAAGACGTGCTGGTGCCCGTCGTCAAGCGCTGGATCACCAAGACCGAGGTCCAAGAGCGCTTCGAGCACATCAACGACTTCGAACGCATGCTGTGCGAGACCGGCACCGTCGTCCTCAAGTTCTTCCTCCACATCTCCAAGGAAGAGCAGCGACTGCGTCTGCAGGAGCGGCTCGACGATCCGACCAAGCACTGGAAGTTCGCCGTCGCCGACCTCGACGAGCGCAAGCGCTGGGACGACTACCAGGCCGCCTACAGCGCGATGATCGCGGCCACCGGAACGAGGTGGGCTCCCTGGACGGTCGTCCCGGCCGACTCGAAGACGCACCGCAACCTGATGATCGCCACCGCGGTGACGGAGGCGCTGCGCGGGCTGAAGCTCCGCTATCCGCCGGGCGACCCGGCGCTCGCCAACATCAAGGTTCCCTGAGCGGGAGGCGCGCCATGACAGAGCTCTCCGCCGAGTACAAGGCGCTCGCTGCTTACCGGCCGCGCCACAAGGTGCGCTTCGTCACCGCGGCGAGCCTGTTCGACGGTCACGACGCGGCGATCAACATCATGCGGCGCATCCTGCAGGGGATGGGCGCCGAGGTGATCCATCTCGGCCACAACCGCTCGGTCGACGAGGTCGTCACGGCGGCGCTGCAGGAAGACGTCCAGGGGATCGCGATCAGCTCCTACCAGGGCGGGCACGTCGAGTACTTCAAGTACATGGTCGACCTGCTGAAGGAGCGCGGCGGCACCAACATCCGCGTCTTCGGCGGCGGCGGCGGCGTGATCGTGGCGAGCGAGATCGCCGAGCTTCAGGCGTACGGCGTCGAGCGCATCTACAGCCCCGAGGACGGCCAGCGCATGGGCCTTGCCGGGATGATCGGCGAGATGATGATGCGCTGCGACCTGGACCTCGCACCCTATGCGCCAGCGGCGATCGAAGCGATCCGCGGCCCGGGCGAGCCGGCGCGGCGCGCGCTCGCGCGCCTGGTCACCGCGCTCGAGAGCGGCGCCACGTCGGCGGCGCTGCGCGACGAGCTGCGCGCCGCCGCGCAGCTGACGAAGACGCCCGTCGTCGGTATCACGGGCACCGGCGGCGCCGGCAAGTCGAGCCTCACCGATGAGCTGATCCGGCGCCTGCGCCTCGACCAGAGCGACCGGCTGCAGATCGCGGTGATCTCGATCGACCCGTCGCGCAGGAAAAGCGGCGGCGCGTTGCTCGGCGACCGCATCCGGATGAACGCGATCGCTCCGTGGAGCGACGGGCCGCGCGTCTACATGCGCTCGCTCGCGACGCGCGACTTCGGCAGCGAAATCAGCGCCGCGCTGCCCGACGTGCTCGCCGCGGTCAAGACGGCGGGATTCGACCTCGTGATCGTCGAGACCTCGGGGATCGGCCAGGGCGACGCGGCGATCGTTCCGCTCGTCGACGTCCCGGTCTACGTGATGACGCCCGAGTTCGGCGCCGCGAGCCAGCTCGAGAAGATCGACATGCTCGACTTCGCCGAATTCGTCGTCATCAACAAGTTCGACCGCAAGGGTGCGGCTGACGCGCTGCGCGACGTCGCCAAGCAGGTGCAGCGGAACCGCGAGGCGTTCGGCAAGCGGCCCGACGAGATGCCCGTGTACGGGACCGTCGCGAGCCGCTTCAACGACGACGGCGTCACCGCGTTCTACCAGGCGATCGTGGCGCGCCTCGGCGGGCTCGAACTCAAGCTCGCTGCGGGCACGCTGCCCAAGATGGCGACGCGCCACAGCACGCACCAGGTGCCGATCGTTCCGGGATCGCGCACGCGCTATCTCGCCGACATCGCCGACGCGGTGCGTGCCTACAAGAGCGAGGCGGTCGCCCAGGCACGCCTCGCGCGCGAGATCCAGCAGCTGCGCGCCAGCGCGCGCATGCTGACCGAAGCCAATCCCGACAAGAGCAACGCGGTCGTCGCGGTGCAGGGCCTGGCCGATGAGCGCGAGGCGCGGCTCGACCGGCGCGCGCGACGCCTCCTCGCCATGTGGCCCGAGATGCAGAAGGCTTACGCCGGCGACGAGTACGTGGTCAAGATCCGCAACCGGGAGATCCGCACCTCGCTCGTGTACACGACCCTGTCGGGGAACAAGATCCGCAAGGTCGCGCTGCCCGCCTACGAGGACGACGGCGAGATCCTCAAGTGGCTGCTACTCGACAACGTGCCGGGGTCGTTCCCGTACACCGCCGGAACGTTCGCGTTCAAGCGCGAGAACGAAGACCCGACGCGGATGTTCGCCGGCGAGGGCGACGCCTTTCGCACCAACCGCCGCTTCAAGCTGCTCTCGGCGGGAATGCCCGCCAAGCGCCTGTCGACCGCGTTCGATTCGGTCACGCTCTACGGCAACGACCCGGCGCGACGACCCGACATCTACGGCAAGGTCGGCAATTCCGGTGTCTCGATCGCCACGCTCGACGACATGAAGGTGCTCTATTCCGGCTTCGACCTCACCGACCCGGGCACCTCGGTGAGCATGACGATCAACGGCCCGGCGCCCACGATCCTGGCGATGTTCATCAACACCGCGATCGACCAGAAGCTCGACAAGTTCGTCGCCGACAACGGCCGCCAGCCGACCGCCGACGAGATCCAGAAGATCGCCGCCTGGGTGAAGGAGAACGTGCGCGGCACGGTACAGGCTGACATCCTGAAGGAAGACCAGGGCCAGAACACTTGCATCTTCTCGACCGAGTTCTCGCTCAAGGTGATGGGCGACATCGCCGAGTACTTCGTCGCCCACAGGGTGCGCAACTTCTACTCGGTCTCGATCTCGGGCTATCACATCGCCGAGGCCGGCGCGAACCCGATCAGCCAGCTCGCGTTCACGCTCTCGAACGGCTTCACCTTCGTCGAGGCGTACCTCGCGCGCGGCATGAAGATCGACGAGTTCGCGCCCAACCTGTCGTTCTTCTTCTCGAACGGCATGGACCCGGAGTACACGGTGATGGGCCGCGTCGCGCGGCGAATCTGGGCGGTGGCGATGCGCGACCGTTACGGCGCCGACGAGCGCAGCCAGAAGCTCAAGTACCACGTGCAGACGAGCGGGCGGAGCCTGCACGCGCAGGAGGTGCAGTTCAACGACATCCGCACGACGTTGCAGGCGCTGATCGCGATCTACGACAACTGCAACTCGCTGCACACCAACGCCTTCGACGAGGCGATCACGACGCCCACCGAAGACTCGGTGCGCCGGGCGATGGCGATCCAGCTCATCATCAACCGCGAGTGGGGCCTGGCCAAGAACGAGAACCCGAACCAGGGCGCGTTCGTCATCGACGAGCTGACCGAGCTGGTCGAGGAAGCCGTGCTCGCCGAGTTCGAGACGATCTCCGAGCGCGGCGGCGTGCTCGGCGCGATGGAGACCGGCTACCAGCGCGGCAAGATCCAGGAAGAAAGCCTGCACTACGAGATGCTCAAGCACACTGGCGAGTACCCGATCGTCGGCGTCAACACCTTCCGCAACCCGCACGGCGATGCGGTCCCGCAGCAGATCGCGCTGCAGCGCTCGACCGACGAGGAAAAGGAGAGCCAGCTCGCACGCCTCGCCGACTTCCACGCGCGCCACGCGAACAACGCTCCGGCGATGCTGAGGCGTCTCCAAGACACCGTGATCGCCCACGGCAACGTGTTCGAGGTGCTGATCGACGCCGTGCGGGTCTGCTCGCTCGGCCAGATCACCGACGCGCTGTTCGAAGTCGGTGGACAGTACCGGAGGAACATGTGATGCGCGTCGCCGCGACGCCGCTCCCCCTCGCCTTGCTCGACGGCTGCGGCGGCAGCGATTTCGACCACAGCGCGCGCACCGACAAGGCAATCGCGCTCCAGGTCGACGTCGGGCACAGCGGGGTGAGCGGCGTCGCCGCCGCCGCGGCCCCGGCGGCATGGAAGGCGGCCTTCGCCGGTCGGCTCTCGTATCCGCCGATCGCCGGCGCCAAGCTCTCCGTCGTCGAAGCTGCCGATTTCAGGACCGGCAACGTGCCGGGTCTGCACGCCCTCGACCGCGCGCCGGCGCGCAACACGCTGACCGCGATTCGACTCGTGCCCTGAGGCACTTTCGATGGGACCCCTCGCCGGCTTGCGCATCCTCGAGTTCGAGGCGATCGGCCCGGGCCCCTTCGCCGGGATGATGCTCGCCGACATGGGCGCCGATGTGCTACTCGTCGATCGACCTGCCGACGCCGGGCTCGGCTTCGGCCGCGAGCGGCGCTTCGACGTCATGTTGCGCGGCCGTCGCTCGATCGTGCTCGACTTGAAGAGCGCGGCGGGCGTCGCGGCGGCGCTCCGCCTGTGCGAGAAGGCGGACGCGCTGATCGAGGGCTTCCGTCCCGGCGTCATGGAGCGCCTCGGCCTCGGCCCCGACGAGGTGCTCGAGCGCAATCCGCGCCTCGTCTACGGCCGCATGACGGGCTGGGGCCAGAGCGGCCCACTCGCCGAGCGCGCCGGCCACGACATCGACTACATCGCGCTCGCCGGCGTGCTGCACGCGATCGGGCGCGCCGGCGAAGCGCCGGTGCCGCCGCTCAATCTCGTCGGCGACTTCGGCGGCGGCGGCATGCTGCTCGCGTTCGGCATCGCCTGCGGCGTGATCGAGGCGCGCGCGAGCGGCCGCGGCCAGGTCGTCGATGCAGCGATGGTCGACGGCGCGTCGCTGCTGGCGACGATGTTCGCCGGAATGATCGCCTCGGGCCTGTGGCGCGATGGTGCGCGCGGCACGAACGCGCTCGACTCTGGCGCGCCCTGGTACGACACCTACGAGACGCGCGACGGTGAGCACGTCGCGGTCGGTGCGATCGAGCCCAAGTTCTATGCCGAGCTGCTCGCTCGCCTCGGCCTCGACGCGTCGCTGCGCGCGAGCCAGCACGAGCGCAGCACGTGGCCGGCGCTGCGCCAGCAGCTCGCCGCGCGCTTCCGCGAGCAGACCCGCGACGAGTGGGTCGCGATCTTCGAAGGCTCCGACGCGTGCGTCGCGCCGGTGCTGACGTTCGCCGAGGCGCGCGGCCATCCGCACGTCATCGCGCGCCGGGGCGCTGTC
>DASXXO010000407.1:0-11190 GCA_036503045.1 Caldimonas sp.
TACCGAGGGACGATATGGCGTTGGCCAAATGCAAAGAATGCGGTTCGGAAACCAGCACGAGCGCGGCTGGCTCTCTGAAGCACGGCGTCAAGCCACCAAAGCGGACAAGCTTGCACACTTGGCTTGCGTTGTTCTTCGGCATCGCCGTGGGCGGGACTGTCATGTCCGCTTCGATTACCGGCTCGGCCTTCGCGTCCGACGCGCCGACGCAAGCGCAAGTGCTATCTGCGTTGCAGATTGGCAAGATCGACTGGCACAAAGGCGGGTTCAACAACATCATGATGCTCAGCGCGACGGTCCAGAACAATGGAAACCGCGACGTGAAAGACATCAAAGTCGTGTGCGATCACCTGTCAAATGGCGAGACGAAGATTGACAGCAACTCTGGCACGATCTATGGGCCGTTCCCGGCCGGCAAGTCGAAGTCGATTCACGAGTTCGACATGGGTGTCTTCCACGACCAAGCGAAAGGGACGAACTGCTCGATCGTCGATGCCACGCTCACGACCAAGCGATGGGGACGAGCTGCTGGATAGTCGACGCCACGCTTAAGCTCGAGAAGATGACCGGTGTGAGCCTCGGCGAGGTCGCAGCCCTGCACGCCGAGGGCTGGCCCGACGTCTAGCCTGCAGGTCTGGTGTTGCCCGGCGCCTCGCCTCGCTCCGGCAGGTTGCGAACCGCGCGCGTCGCGCAGGTCCGGCTCGGCGCAGGGATGGCGCTGGGGCCGCCTGCTCGCGCGTCATGGCGTAGATCGTCGGCCTGCACTTTCCGCTGCGCCCGTCGACGATGGACCAGCGGAAGAACTCGGTCGGGACGGCACCCCGGGGCAGTCTACGCAGGCAGGTTCATGTTCGAAGGACTTCGGGAGTAAAGGCCGAGTCGGCTGCCACGTTTGGATCTACGTCGCCCCAATCCGAGTAGGACTCGCTAGCAACGTCGAACGCCCGGTCCGGATCGTCGGACAGGCCCCGACGCAGTAACGTGACCGATGAACTCGGCGATCCAGTGGCGGCGAGAAAGCATGCGGGCATCGTAGGAGTCCAGCAGCCGCTTTAGCTAAGCTATCCCTCCTGCGGGGCGCTCGACCGGTGCGCCGTCGGTACCCGCCCGCGGGCATTGCCGCCATCTTCAGCGGCCCTGGGGCCAGCACAGCGAGCATGGACCGGCAGGGTGGTCGCCCAAGGTTCCGTGCAGGTTCCGTATCAGGCTGAGACTAAATCGCGATGTCCTATTTTTCATTGGCGCGCCCGGCAGGGATCGAACCTGCAACCCCTGCCTTCGGAGGGCAGTACTCTATCCATTGAGCTACGGGCGCAGCGGCGTCGCAGTCTACCAGCGCACCCTCGGCAGAGGGCGGCGCCGGAGGTGACGCCCCCTATAATTTCGGGTTCGACGCGAATCGATTCTTGCGGCCGCCGATGCCGCCTCATCGCGCCCCGCGCACCCCGCCTCCGAGGACCGGATGACCGCAGAACACGAAACCACCGACGAGATTGACGGCCCGCACGAAGGCCCCATCAAAACCCCCAAACAGCTCATCCTCGCGGTTCTCTTTGCGTTCGTGGTGCCGATCTTCGGCATCGTCCTGCTCGTCACGTACGTCACCGCCGATCGGCGGCCGGCGGCCGGCAGCGATGCGATGACGTCGCAAGCGATCGCCGAGCGGATCCGTCCGGTCGGCATCGTCGAGGTGAAGGACGCTTCAGACCTCGCGTCGCTCAAGACTGGCGAGCAGGTCTTCACAGCCCAGTGCAGCGCGTGTCATGCCGCGGGCACGCTCGGCGCACCGAAGTTCGGCGACCCCGAGGCTTGGGCGCCGCGCATCAAGATGGGTTTCGACCACCTATTGCATTCCGCGCTCACTGGCAAGGGCCAGATGCCGCCGCAGGGCGGCGGCGACTTCAGCGATTACGAGATCGCGCGCGCCGTCGTCTACATGGCCGACAAGGGCGGCGCGAAGTTCCCCGAGCCCGCGCCGCCGGCGCAGCCGAGCAGTGGCGCGACCGCCACCACGACAGCGGCAGCGAGTGGAGGCGCAACGGCGACGGCCGCGGCGGCGCAGCCGACGACACGCGAAGCGCCGATGGCCGATGCGAACGCCGCCCCCAGTAGCCCGACCGGCACGACCGTCGCCGCGGCAGCCGCCGCGACACCCACGACGACCGGCGCGGGCGGCGGTGCCGCGCCGGCGCTCTACGAGCAGATCTGCAGCGCGTGCCACGCGGCGGGCGTCGCCGGCGCGCCCAAGGTCGGCGACAAGGCGGCCTGGGCACCGCGCGTCGCTCAAGGCATCGACGCGCTCACCGCGAGCGCCATCCACGGCAAGGGCGCGATGCCGCCGAAGGGCGGGTCGAGCGCGAGCGACGCCGAGATCAAGGGCGTCGTGAGCTACATGGTGGGTGCGTCGAAGTAGCGAGCGTTCGCCCGCACGAGAAGCCGGCCGCAGGCCGGCTATTTCATGCGCGCCTAGCCGCGCTCCGCGGCCGGGCTCAGCCGAAAGCCGTAGCGCGCGATCAGGGCGGCGAACTCGGCTTCGTGCGGGCGCCAGAGGCCGCGCTCGACGGCGTCGCTCGCCGCGCCCATGTCGAGCGTGTGGACGATGCCGAGGCCGAGATCGCCGGCGAGGAAGAGCCGCCCGGATTCATCGACGAACGCCTCGCCGACCGTCGTCGGCAATCCCGTGTGGCTCGTCACGACGACGCTCGAGGTCGGGTCGGGCTGCAGGCGCCAGATCCACGGCGCCGCCTCGAGCTCGACGTAGACGCGCTGCGGGCCGTTCTGGAAGAACCACGCACCGGCGTCGTCCACCGCGTAGTTGCGGGCGATGAACTCGCGCAGCTTCTCATGGTCGATGCGGCTGCCCTTGACCCGCGGAAACGCTCCGGCGGCCTGGATCCGGTCGTCGCGCATGTACCAGTCGCCGCGTGCGTCGAGCGCGAGCCAGCCGTAGCAGTGCGGCACGTTGGGCCACTTCTTGAGCGCGGCGGCGACGATGTCGTCCATGGCGCGATTCTGCTCCGCGCCGCTCAAAACCGATCGGCGAGCCACCCTGCGACGGCCTCGGGGAACGGCCGCAGGCGCCCCGGCCAAGGTCCTGCCGCAAAGCCGACGTGACCGCCATGCGCGGGCTGCCAGAGCGTC
This sequence comes from Caldimonas sp., assembly GCA_036503045.1. Lineage (GTDB taxonomy): Bacteria > Pseudomonadota > Gammaproteobacteria > Burkholderiales > Burkholderiaceae_C > Schlegelella_A. The sequence continues at coordinate 3,142 of DASXXO010000407.1, forward strand.
ACGCACGGACCGACCTCGCCCGGCCGCGGCAGCGCCGACGCCGGCAGGAATGGATCGTTGCGCGCATTCAGCACCAGCGCCGGAATGCGGATCGCGGCGAGCGCCCTCTTTGCCGAGCTGCGCGCGTAGTAGTCGTCTGCACCCGCGAAGCCGTGCAGCGGACCGGTGAAGACCTCGTCGAAGTCGCGCAGGTCGCGCGCCGCGCGCATCGCGCGCGCATCGAAGAGGCCCGGATGCTGGCGCAGCTTGATCAACGCCTTCTGCTTCATCGTGCGCAGGAACATGCGCGTGTAGACCTGGCGGCCGAAGCCGCGGCCGATCGCGCGCCCGCCCGCGGCGAGGTCGAGCGGCGCCGACACCGCAGCGATCGCGCGCACGCACTCCGCCGCGCTCGTGCCGAATTCCTCTGCATAGCGCAGCAGCGCATTGCCGCCCAGCGAGATGCCGACCGCGACGACCGGCCCGCCCTGCAGCGCGCAAAAGCGCGCGAGCATCCAGCCGATCTCCTCGTGATCGCCCGAGTGATAGGCGCGCGGCGCGAGATTGATCTCGCCCGAGCAGCCGCGAAAGTGCGGCACCGCGTAGCGCCAGCCGCGCCGGCGCGCCTCGCCCGCGAAGGCTTCCGCGTAGTGGCTGCGCGACGAGCCTTCGAGGCCGTGGAAGAGGACGAGGAGCGGTGCCGACGCGTCCTCGCCGAGCCAGTCGACATCGACGAAATCGCCGTCGGGCGTAGTCCAGCGCTCGCGCCGGAAGCGCGGCGGCGGACCGTCGAAGCGGCGGCTGAAGAAGACCGGCCAGATCGTCTGCGCGTGGCCGCCCGGTAGCCAGCGCGGCGCGCGAAAGTCGTACATAAAAGCGGACTAATGGAGCGTCGAGGCCGCCTCCGCGCTGTCCTGCGCTTCGTCGGCGCTCCCCGGACTTGCGTGGTGCGCGACCAGGCGCCAGCCTTGCGAAGACTTCAGGTAGACGTTGGTTGCGACAACCCACGCGAACCGCTCGCCCTCCTTGGTCATGACGCGGATGCGCTCGAGCACGCTGTGGACAGCGCTCGAGTGCGACTCGAGCCGACGCACGCGATGCGGCTCGGCGTCGACGGTTCCTTGACCGAACATCGCCTCGAACGAAGCGCGGATCGCTGCCGCGCCGAGCAGGCGCGCGCCGCCCGGATGGATGCAGCAGATCTCTTCGTCGTCCGACCAGAGCGCCATCAGGCGATCGACGTCGCCGCGGCGCATCGATTCGTAGAGCGCGAGCTCGATGTCGTCTGCGGATGCGAGCGTGGGTGCGGGCGGCTTGCGTCGGGCCATGGTGCTCTTCGGTTAACCTTCCGGGCGCTGGAATTGTAGGAAGGCAGCGAGCCGCGCACCGGCATCCATGGTCAACACCACCGCCGACTGGTCCGAGCGCAGCCACGATCTGTCGCGCCTTCTGGCCCGTTCCGGACTCGGCGATCGCGCGGCATTTGCCACGCTCTACGAGCGGACCAGCTCGCATCTGTTCGCAGTCGTGTTGCGTATCAACCGCGACCGGGCCCAGGCCGAGGACATCCTGCAGGAGGTGTACGTCAGCGTCTGGCGGGCGGCGAGCAGCTTCGACGCGGCGCAGAGCCAGCCTCTGACCTGGCTCACCAGCATCGCGCGCAACCGCGCGATCGACGGCTTGCGCAGGATGCAGACCCAGCCCCAGACGCGATCCGCAGGCCCACAGGCCGAAGGACGCGAAAGCGAGGACGAAGACGTGTACGACACCGTGGCAGACGATTCGCCCGGCCCGCTCGACCTGCTGAGCCGGGCGGCGGAAGCACGATCGCTCGCCGCGTGCATGGACGAGCTCTCGGCGACGCAGCGGCAAAGCGTCGCGCTCGCGTTCTTCCAGGGTTTGAGCCACGCCGAGATCGCGGCGCAGATGCGCCAGCCGCTCGGAACGATCAAGTCGTGGGTACGCCGCTCGCTCGCAGCACTGAAGAGCTGCCTCGAAGGCGCTGTCCAGCGCGACGCGACCCCGCGCGATTGACCCCATGGACTACGGCCGCAGCGAACTCGCCGACGCATTGGCGGCCGATTACGTGATCGGCACGATGCGCGGGGCAGCGCGGCGGCGCTTCGAGGCGCTGCTGCCGGCGCACGCCGGGCTGCGGCGCGCAACGGTCGAGTGGCAGGAGCGGCTGATGCCGCTCACCGCAGCGATCGACCCGGTGCAGCCGTCGGGCGACGTCTGGCGCCGCATCTCCGACCGGCTCGATCGACGCACGACCGTCGTCGCCGGAGCTTGGCAGCGCCTGTCGTTCTGGCGCGGCCTCACGGCATTCGCGAGCGTCGCCGCGATCGGCCTCGCGGTCCTGCTCGCGAGTCCGCGCCAGGCAGCACCGCCGGTCGTCGTCGTCCTCGCCGCGACCAGCGCCGCGGCGAGCGGCGCCGGGGCAGCAGCGCCAATCGTCGCCAGCATCAGCGGCGACGGCACGACGCTGGTGGCGCGACCGGTCGTTCCGGTGGCGCTGCGCCCCGATCGCTCGCTCGAGCTCTGGGCGGTACCGAAAGACGGCACCGCACCGCGCTCGCTCGGCGTGCTGCCGGCCGGCAGCGGCGCGACGGTCGCGCTGCGCGGCAAGGTGCTCGCGAACGTTGACACGCTCGCCGTCACGGTCGAGCCGCTCGGCGGCTCGACCACCGGCAAGCCGACCGGACCGATCGTCTACGCCGGCAAGTTCAGCTTGTAGCGTCGAGCAGCGCCGCCACGACGCGCGCCGGTGCGACGTCGACCAGGCAGCGCGTGTGGCCGAAGCGGCAGTTGCGGTCGAAGCATGGCATGCAGTCGAGGCCGAGTTCGTCTTTCAGCCAGAGGACGCGCGCTCTCTCGTTGAGCGGCGGCGTGTGCAGCGGGCTGGTCGAGCCGAACACCGCGACCTGCGCGATGCCGAAGCCGGCAGCGATGTGCATCAGGCCCGAGTCGTTGCTCGCGAGTCCGCGCGCGCCCGCGATCAGGGCGATTGCGTCGAGCAGCGACGTCCGCCCGGCGAGGACCAGGCACGCGCCGGCGGCGTGCGCCGCGATCTCCTCGCACAGCGCCGCTTCGCCGGGCGAGCCGAGCAGGACGACGGGTGCGCCGTCACGCAGGTGCAGGGCACGCGCGAGCGCGGCGTAATGCTGCGCGGGCCAGCGCTTGGCGGGGCCGTATTCGGCACCGGGAGCGAAGGTCCAGTACGCGCGTCGCGCCAAGCCTTGCGCCGAGAGCGTCGCATCGATCGCCGCAGCATCGAGGTGGAGCTTCGGCCGGCGCGCATGATCGAACGTCGCGCCGGCGAGGTCGCCGTAGAACGCGACCATCGGCGGCCGGCCGCCCGGCGCGGCCAGGCGACGGTTGAGGAGCAGCCAACGCGCTTCGCCGCGATAGCCGATGCGCAGCGGGATGCGCGCGAGCCACGGCACGAGCGCCGACTTCAGCGAATTGGGCAGCACGTACGCGACCTCGAAGCGGCCGCGCAGCGAGGCGGCAACGCGGCGGCGCGCTCCCCAGTCGAGCCGGCCGTGCGCGAACGGCAGCTCGACCACGTCGGCGACCTCGGACATCGCGCGAAACACCGGCGCGACCCACGGCAGCGCGGCGACGGTGAGGAGGGCACCGCCTTCGGCGAGCGTCGCGAGCAACGGCTCGGCCATCACCGCGTCGCCGATCCACTGCGGGGCGACGACGAGCGTGCGCGTCACGGCGCGCCGGTCCGCTTCAATGCGCGTGGGCCTTCTCGCCCGGCTTCAGCCGGTACTCGGTGCCACAGTACGGGCACTTGCCGATCCCGGCGGTCGCGACGTCGATGTAGACGCGCGGATGGTTGCTCCAGAGCGGCATGCGCGGATTCGGGCAGAAGATGACTCCCGGTCCCTGCAGCTCCGCTGCACTCAGTTCGACCGCCTCGCGCGTTCCGTCGTATGCCATGTGCCAGTCAAACCTTCGTGAGCCACTCGGCGTACTTGGCGTTCCGGCCGTTGACGATGTCGAAGAACGCGCTCTGGATCTTCTCGGTGATCGGGCCGCGGGAACCGCTGCCGAGCTCGACGCGGTCGAGCTCGCGGATCGGCGTCACCTCGGCGGCCGTGCCGGTGAAGAACGCCTCGTCGCAGATGTAGACCTCGTCGCGCGTGATGCGCTTCTCGACCAGCTTCAGACCGAGGTCGGCGCAGATCGCGAGGATGGTGTTGCGCGTGATGCCGTCGAGCGCGCCGGCGGAGAGATCGGGCGTGTAGACGACGCCCTTCTTGATCATGAACAGGTTCTCGCCCGCGCCTTCGCTGACGAAGCCGCTCGCGTCGAGCAGCAGCGCCTCGTCGTAGCCGTCGTCGACCGCCTCCATGTTGGCGAGGATCGAGTTGGTGTAGTTCGACACCGTCTTGGCCTGCGTCATCGTGACGTTGACGTGGTGGCGCGTGAAGCTCGAGGTCTTGACGCGGATGCCGCGCCTCATGCCCTCTTCTCCCAGGTACGCGCCCCACGGCCACGCGGCGACCATCAAGTGCACGGTGTTGCCCTTGGGCGATACGCCGAGCTTCTCCGAGCCGATCCAGGTGAGCGGGCGCAGATAGCATGACTCGAGCTTGTTCGCGCGCACGACGCTGCGCTGCGCCTCGACGACCTCGTCGAAAGAGAACGGGATCTTCATGCGCAGGATCTTGGCGCTGTTGAACAGCCGCTGCGTGTGCTCGTAGAGGCGGAAGATCGCCGTCCCGTTCACCGTGTTGTAGGCACGTACGCCCTCGAAGGCGCCGCACCCGTAGTGCAGGGTGTGGGTAAGGACGTGGATCTTCGCGTCGCGCCACTCGACCAGCGTTCCATCCATCCAGATCTTGCCGTCCCGGTCGGCCATCGACATGGCGCTCTCCATCGTTCAGGGGGAGATCGATTCTAGGTCGCCGGCTCTTCGGGGCGCTCGATCCGCCAAGCGACGAGGCGCCCGCGCTCGAAGTGGAGGAATACGCTCGCGCCGCCGTCGTCGCTCCAGCGCCAGTCGTCGTCGCTGTCCTCGACCTTGCTGCCGACGCTCTTCGTCTTCGCGACGATCTGCAGCATCGTCATGCCGCGCGCAAGGCCGGCATGGAACATCACCGCGCTCACGACGTGTCCGAGCGGCGCCTGCGCGGCGTACTTCATCACGCGGATCGTGCGGTTGAACGTGAGCAGCAGCCAGAAGACGATCGCGCTCGCCGCGAAGGCGAGGCCGTGCCATCCGTAGGCGTGCCACGCGGCGAGCGTGAACACCGCGGCGAGCAGCCAGCCGATGCGCGGGTCCACGCGTTCGTCAGAGACGCCGGACCAGATCGATCGCCTCCTCGATGCGCTCGACCGGGTGGATCGTCAGCCCTTCGTACGCTTTCGCGGCGGCGCCTTTCGGCGCGTTCGCCTTCGGCACGATCGCGCTCGCGAAGCCGAGCTTGGCTGCTTCGCGCAGCCGGTCCTGGCCGCGCGGCGCGGGCCGCACTTCGCCGGCGAGGCCCACCTCGCCGAAGGCGAGAAAGCCGCGCGGCAACGCCTTGCCGCGCAGGCTCGACTGAATCGCCAGCATCACCGCGAGGTCGGCGGCCGGCTCGCTGATGCGCACGCCGCCGACCGCGTTGACGAAGACGTCCTGGTCGAGCGCGGCGATGCCGGCATGGCGGTGCAGCACCGCGAGCATCATCGCCAGGCGGTCGCGCTCGAGGCCGACCGACAGACGCCGCGGGCTCGGGCCGCCGGCATCGACGAGCGCCTGCACCTCGACCAGCATCGGCCGCGTCCCTTCGAGGGTGACGAGCACGCACGACCCCGGCACCGGCTCGCCGTGGGTCGACAGGAAGATCGCGCTCGGATTGCTGACGCCCTTCAGGCCCTTCTCGGTCATGGCGAAGACGCCGATCTCGTTGACGGCGCCGAACCGATTCTTGACCGCGCGCACGAGGCGAAAGCTCGAGTGCGTGTCGCCTTCGAAATAGAGCACGGTGTCGACGATGTGCTCCATCACGCGCGGGCCGGCGAGCGCGCCGTCCTTGGTGACGTGGCCGACGAGCACGATCGTCGTCCCGCTCGCCTTGGCGGCGCGGGTCAGCTGCGCCGCGCACTCGCGCACCTGCGCGACCGATCCGGGCGCCGACGTGAGCGCTTCGCTGTAGACGGTCTGGATCGAATCGATCACCGCGACCGATGGCTGCTCGCTCTCGAGCGTCGCCAGGATCCTCTCGAGCTGGATCTCGGCGAGCACACGCACCGCGCTCGCGCCGAGCCCGAGCCGGCGCGAGCGGAGCGCCACCTGCGCCCCGCTCTCCTCGCCGGTGATGTAAAGCACCTTCGTGGTCCGCGCGAGCGCGTCGAGCGCCTGCAGCAGGAGTGTCGACTTGCCGATTCCCGGGTCGCCGCCGATCAGGACGACGCCGCCTGCGACGATTCCTCCGCCGAGCGCGCGGTCGAGCTCCTCGATGCCGGTCGGCTGTCGTTCGGCGTCGCTCGCATCGATGTCGGCGAGCGTGGCGACGGCTGCCGCCGGCAGCAACCCGCGACCGCTCGCGTAACGCGGTCGGGTGGCGCTCTCGGCGACCGTCTCGACGAGCGTGTTCCAGGCGGCGCAGCCCGGGCACTTGCCGAGCCATTTCGCGCTCGTTGCGCCGCACTCCGTGCAGGCATAGATCGATTTCTCCTTGGCCATGCGCGATTGTCACGGGCCGCGGCGAACGAGCTCGGCGCTGTGAGCGGGTTTACCCGCCCCGTATTCGAGGATGGCAACGAAATGTTTCCGGGACTGCAGTCGCCGCCCCGGGCTCCCAGGGAGGAGCCGCGTTTCAAACCACGCTCGAGGAGATCCCAGGGCCAAGAGAATCGTCATCGCCTTCGCTTTAGCGGCCGCGGCCAGCGCAGGCTTCGCGCAGACAACGATCGGCGGCGCTACGCTCATCGACACCGCCACCGTCATCAACGGCACCGTCAACCCCACCACCTTCCTCACCTACGTCAGCGGCGGCGACGGCGTGACCGGTGACGCGAACGGCACGAGCTTCAGCATCCTCTCGCCCGGCCTCACCCCGAGCGCAGCGATGGCCACGGCCGACCACCAGTGGGCGCAGTTCGATGCGCCGATCGTCATGCGCAGCAACGTCGCGCTCAGCGCTGTGATCGCGATTCCGGCGATCGACCACGGCTGGACCACTGGCAACACAAGCGAATTCTGGGAGTCCTTCGAGTTCATCATCTACGGCTGCTCGGGGGCGACCACGAGCCTCACGGCCTGCGAGCAGGGCCATATCACGAAGGTATGGACGCGTGGCGTCGACGACTCCGGCGCGTCCAAGAACGCCGACGACTGGACGACGCAGTGGAGCTTCAACGGCTCCTACACCACGTTCGTGGTCTCGTCCGGCGACCGTCTGCTCAACGGGCCATTCTCGCCCGGCGAAGGCGAAATCGACGCGCTCGCCGCGGCGCCGATCCCCGAGCCCGAGACCTATGCGCTGTTCGCCGCCGGCTTGGGCGTCCTCACGTTCGTGGCGCGCCGCCAGCGACGTCGCGACTGACGGCGTCCGCTCCACCGCAGATGGCCGCTCGCGCGGCCATTTCTGTTTGGCGGCGCTCGCGCCACACCGGGCAGAATCGGTCGCCATGACCTGGCCGCTCTGGCTTGCCTTCTTCGCCGCCGCGTGTGCGATCAGCCTTTCGCCCGGGCCCGGCGCGATCGCGGTGATGAGCGCCTCACTCCAGCACGGCTTCGCGCGCGGCTGCTTCGCGACCTTCGGGCTGATCCTCGGCTTCTGGACCCAGCTCGTCGTCGTCGCGGCCGGCATCGGTGCCGTGATCTCGACCTCGGCGCTCGCCTTTGCCGTCGTCAAGTGGCTCGGCGTCGCTTACCTCGTCTATCTCGGCATTCGCCAATGGCGCGCAGCACCGCTCGCGATCACGGTCGACGCACGCAAGGTGCCGGCCACGCGCCGCCGCATCGTCGCCGAGGCATGGCTGCTCAACGCGGTCAACCCGAAAGGAACGGCGTTCATGCTCGCCGTGGTTCCCCAGTTCCTGACGCCGGGCGAGGCGCTGATTCCC
>DASXXO010000408.1:0-13461 GCA_036503045.1 Caldimonas sp.
AAGACAAGCACTGGAGAAGGCCGGACCCGATCGCGCCGAGATCCGTGAGCTCGGCACAGTCCTTGCATTCACTGACGTTGCGACGGTTCGGCCGTCCTCGGAGTCTCGACTTGAACGACACCGCGTCCTTCCTCGCCGCGCTCGGCGACGTGCCCTTCTTTTCGGATCCCGAGGTCGTGCGCCGCAAAAGCCGCGACATGACCGCCAACTTCAGCCCGGTCATGAAGCGCGATGCGATGGAGCATGTCGCCGACGTCATCGTCCGGCCGCGCTCGAAGGACGACGTCGTGCGCATCGCGGCAGCGGCGGCACGCACCCGAATGCCGCTCGTGATGCGCGGCGGCGCAACGGCGAACTTCGGCCAGGGGATCCCACTGCGAGGCGGCGCGATGGTCGATATGACCGGGCTCTCGCGCGTGCTCTGGAGCCGCGACAGTCGCGTGCGCGCCGAGGCGGGGGCCCGGCTCGGCGCGATCGACGAGGCGACCCGGCCGACCGGCTGGGAGCTGCGCATGCACTCGTCGACCAAGAAGGTGGCGACGATCGGCGGCTTCGTCGGCGGCGGCCACGCCGGCATCGGCAGCTGCGTCTGGGGCATCCTGCGCGACCGCGGCAACATCCACGGCCTCGAGGTCGTCAGCGTCGAGGAGACGCCGCGCGTGGTCGAGCTCGCCGGCAGCCGTGTCAACCTCGTCCACCACGCGTACGGCAGCAACGGCATCATCACCGAGGTCGAGATGCCGCTCGCACCGGCGTGGCCGTGGCACGAGGCGATCGTCGCATTCCCGGAGTTCATGACGGCAGTGCGCTTCGCGCACGCGCTGGCGACGTCTGACGGCATCGTCAAGAAGCTCATCTCGATCATCGGCGAGCCGATCTGGCAGCTCATGCAGCCGCTTCGATCGTTCGGCCGTGCCGGCAAGCACCTCGTGCTCGCGATGCTCGCGGCGCCGCTCGTCGCGCCATTCCTCGAGCTGGTGCACGAGTTCGGCGGCGAGATCACGGCCGAAGCGGAAGAGGGCTGCGGCCCATACAAGATTCCGCTCTACGAGTTCTCGTGGGGCCACACGCGCATGCACGTCAACCGCGAGCGCCCGGAGCTGGTGAGCGCGATCGGCCTCTACCTCGACCCGGACCTCTGCGCCGCGATCGAGCGCAGCCATCGGCGCTTTCGCGACCTCGGCGGCATGCACTTCGAGGTCAAGCGCTTCGACGGCCGGCTGAGCTTCCAGGGCTCGCCGATGTTCGCCTACCAGGACGAGGCGCAGCTCGCAGAGGTGATGCGCGGCATGGCCGAAGACGGTGCCATGGTCGCGAACAGCCACACCTTTCTCGTCAAGGAGGGCGGAATGAAGTCGGTTGACGGCGAAGACGCAGCGTTCAAGCGCGCGATGGACCCGTATGACCTGATGAACCCCGGCAAGCTCCGCTTCGACGCCGACGCGGCCCGCGAAAGCACCGGCGGCAACCTGCCGAGCGAAGGCTGGCGCTACCGGGACGCGCGCGTCGCCGAAGCCGATGCCGTCGCCTACGGCGCCTGAATCAAAGAAGGTGCAATCGACATGAACGAATCGGCCTTGACGCGCCGCCGCGCCATCGTCGCGCTCGGCGCGGCCTCGCTCGCAGCACCTGCCTTCGTACGCCGCGCCGGCGCGCAGAGCCTCACCAAGGTGAGCTACCAGACCGGCTGGCTGGCGCAGCCCGAGCACGGCGGCTACTACCAGGCGCTCGCGACGGGCCTCTACCGCGATGCCGGGCTCGACGTCGACATCCGAAAGGGCGGCCCGCAGCTCAACACCGACACGATCTTCCTCGCCGGCGGCGTCGACTTCTGCGAGTTCGACGGCTTTCGCCAACTCAACTTCATCAACGAGTCGCTGCCGGGCGTCGCCGTCGCCGCCTTCTTCCAGAAGGATCCGCGCGTCCTCCTCTCTCATCCCGGCGTCGGCAACGACTCGCTCGCCAAGCTGAAAGGCAAGCCGATCCTCGTCGCGACCGCGGGGCGGCAGACCTACTGGCAGTGGCTGAAGACGAAGTTCGGCTTCACCGACGAGCAGATCCGGCCCTACACCTTCAACCTCGCGCCCTTCCTCGCGGACAAGCAGGTCTCGATGCAGGGCTACGTCACGAGCGAGCCGTACGCGGCGCGCCAGGCTGGCGTCGAGCCCGTCGTGCACCTGCTCGCCGACGCCGGCTTCGACAACTATTCGAGCGTGCTGCTGGCGTCGCCGAAGATGGTCAAGGAGCAACCGGCGCTTGTGCAGCGCTTCTTCGACGCCACCGCCAAGGGCTGGGAGAGCTATCTGCACGGCGACCCGGCGCCGGGCAATGCGCTCATTCAGAAGGCCAACCCCGAGATGGGCGACGACAAGATCGCCTACGCGCTCGACGCGATCAAGAAGTACGGCATCGTCGAGACCGCCGAGACCCGGTCGCTCGGCATCGGCACGATGTCCGACGAGCGCTGGAAGCGCTTCTACGACTCGATGGTCGCGGCCGGCGCGCAGCCCGCCGGGCTCGACGTGAAGCGCGGCTACACGCTGCAGTTCGTCAACCGCAAGCGGGTCTGACCGAGCGGAGGCTCGCACCATGACTGAGTCCGTACCCGCCGTTGCGGGCGAGAAGCCGCTGCTTCGATGCCGCGGGATCTCGAAGCGCTTCTCCAACGGAACGCTGGCGCTGAAGGACGTCGACCTCGACGTCGGCCAGCACGAGTTCCTGGCGCTGCTCGGCCCGTCGGGCTGCGGCAAGAGCACGCTGCTGAAGCTCGTTTCCGGCCTCGGCGCGCCCTCGGCCGGAATCCTCGACTGGCCGATCAGCACCTACGACGCTGCCGGCCGGCCGCACCCCGACCTCTCCTTCGTCTTCCAGGAGCCGACCCTGCTGCCGTGGGCGACGGCGCTCGCCAATGTCGCCCTGCCGCTCAAGCTCGCCGGCGCCGACAAACGGGCGCGCCTCGCGCGCGCCGGCGAGGTCCTCGCCGCGGTCGGGCTCGCCGGGTTCGAGCGCGCCTACCCGCGCGAGCTCTCGGGTGGCATGAAGATGCGCGTCTCGATCGCACGCGCATTGGTGACGGGGCCGCGCATCCTGCTCATGGACGAGCCGTTCGCTGCCCTCGACGAGATCACGCGCTCGCGCCTGAACGACGACCTGCTCGAGCTCTGGCGCCGCGATCGCTTCACTGTCATCTTCGTCACCCATTCGGTCTACGAGAGCGTGTTCCTGGCGCAGCGGATCGTCGTCATGGGCGCGCGGCCGGGGCGCATCGCCGCCGCGCTCGACGTCGCCGAGCCGTATCCGCGCCGCGCGTCCTACCGCACGACGCCGACCTACGCGGCGCACTGCGAGCAGGTGTCAGCGGCGCTCGAGTCGGCGATGGCGCTGAAGGCCGCGTGACGAGCGCCCGCCTCGACGACGCTGCGCCGCTGATGACGGCCGCGCCGCGGTTGCCGCCTCCTCCGGCCGCATCGACCGCATCGGCCGCGCCTGCACCCGCGTCTCCGGGTGCGCCGCCGGCACCCCTGACGGCCGTGTCGGGCATCGCGCCCGTGTCCGCGCTCGACGCCGACATCCCCGTCACCCGTGCCGAGCGCAGGCTGCTCGGGATCTCCGCCTCGATGTGGCCGCGCATCATTGCGCCCGTCGTCCTCGGTGTCGCCTTTCTCGCGCTCTGGACGATCGTCGTGCGCGCGCGCGGCATTCCGCCCTACATCCTGCCCGACCCGATCCTCGTCGCGAAGACCTTGGTCAGCGATTGGCCGTCGCTCTCGTCGTCGCTGTGGGTCACGCTCTCGATCTCGCTCGCGGCGCTCACCGCGGCCGTCGTCGTCGGCCTCTCGCTGGCGATCCTATTCACCCAGTCGAAATGGCTCGAGCTCTCGCTCTTCCCGTACGCAATCGTCCTCCAGGTGACGCCGATCGTCGCGATCGCGCCGCTCATCATCATCTGGGCGAACAACGTGACGGTGTCGCTCCTGATCTGCGCCTGGCTTGTGGCCTTCTTCCCGATCCTGTCGAACACCACGCTCGGCCTGAACTCGGCCGACCACAACCTGGTCGACCTGTTCCAGCTGTACCGCGCGTCGCGCGCGCAGACGCTGTGGAACCTGCGCCTGCCGGCGGCGATGCCGTACTTCCTCGGGGGGCTCCGCATCTCGGGCGGGCTGTCGCTGATCGGCGCCGTCGTCGCCGAGTTCGTCGCCGGCACCGGCGGCACCGCGTCGGGGCTCGCTTATCGCATCCTCGAGTCAGGCTACCAGCTCAAGATCCCGCGCATGTTCGCCGCGCTGACGCTCGTGTCGCTCTGCGGCGTCGCCATCTTCGTCGGCCTCTCGCTGGTCTCGTATTTCAGCCTGCGCCACTGGCATGCGAGCGCGGCGCGGCGCGAGAACTAGCGACCCTCCCGTCTCGATCACCGCCGTGACGCACGCCTTCTTCGCCCCGCCCGAGACGCGCCGCTTCGCGCTGCGCAACCTGCGTGCGCCGCGCTGCCTTGTGAAGGGCGCGCTGGCAGACGACGGCGCGTCCGCGCTCGTCGCCATCGACCTCCTGATCGACGACGGCCGGATCGCCGCGATCGAGCCCGCCGGCCGCCTGCCGGCCGACCTCGGCCCCGACCTCGACGCATCGATGGTGCTTCCTGGGATGGTCGATTGCCACACCCATCTCGACAAGGGACACATCTGGCCGCGCCGGCCGAACCCGACCGGCGACGTGCCCGGCGCGGCACAGGCGACGGCACAGGACCGCAAGGCGAACTGGAACGCCGACGACGTGCGCCGGCGCATGGAGTTCGGCCTCGCGACGGCGTACGCCAAAGGCGTCGTCGCGATCCGCACGCATCTCGATTCGCTGGCGCCGCAGGCGTCAATCTCGTTCTCCGTCTTTCGCGAGATGCGCGAGCGCTGGGCCGGGCGCATCGAGCTGCAGGTCTCGTCGATCGCGCCGCTCGACATCTTCCTCGCCGAAGAAGGCGAGCAGCTCGCCGACACCGTCGCCGCGAGCGGCGGCTGCCTCGGCGCGGTCACGAAGTTCCTGAAGTATCCCGACGAGCCGATGGCCGCCGAGCTCGACGACGCCCTCGTGCGCATGTTCACGCTCGCTGCCGAGCGCGGCCTCGACCTCGACCTGCACGTCGACGAGTCGACCGATCCGCGCTCGCGCACGCTGATCCGCGTCGCCCACATCGCCCAGCGTCTGAAATTCGCCGGCCACATCCTCTGCGGCCACTGCACCGCGCTCGCCCTGCAGGCCGACGAGTTCATCGCCGAGACGATCGTCGCCTGCCGCGACGCGGGCATCGACGTCGTCAGCCTGCCGACCGTCAACATGTACCTGCAGGATCGCCACGCCGAGCCGCGCACGCCGCGCTGGCGAGGCGTCACCGTGCTGCACGAGATGAAGGCCGGCGGCCTGCGCGTGGCCGTCGCCGGCGACAACTGCCGCGACCCCTTCTACGCCTACGGCGACCACGACATGCTCGACACCTTCACGCAGGCGGTGAAGATCCTCCAGCTCGATCACCCGCTCGGCGACTGGATCCGCGCCGCGACCGAGACGCCGGCGGCGATCATGGGCATCGAGCGCGGCACGCTCGCGCCGGGCGCAGCTGCCGACCTGATCGTGCTGAAGGCACGCGACTACTCGGAGCTGCTGTCGCGCGCCCAGTTCGACCGCACCGTGCTGCGCGCCGGGCGCGCTATCGACACCCGCCTGCCCGACTACCGGTTGCTCGACGACCTGATGGACAGGCCTTCGGCCGTCGCGGCTGCCGGCTGAGCGCGCCCCGCTTCGGACCTCCTTCGCGGCACGCCGGCGAAGATCGCACCGAGAAAGCTCTTCGTGGTGCATCGGATCAGCTCGGCGGGCGCGAAGCACCGAAGCGGAGCATCGCCTTCGCACCACCGCGCCGGCCGCGCGCAGCGCGCTGGCATCGCTCTTGCGCAGACGCTCGCGATGCGTGTCCTGGTTCTCTATTCGCACCCTGTGGAGACGAGCTACAACGCAGTGCTCCACCGCAGCGTCGTCGACGCGCTCGTCGGCGCCGGCCACGAGGTCGACGACTGCGATCTCTACGCCGAAGGCTTCGATCCGGTGCTCTCGCGCGCCGAGCGGCTCGACTACCACGATGTGCCGTCGAACCGGCGGGCGGTGCAGTCGCACGTCGACCGGCTGCTGCGCGCCGAGGCGCTGGTGCTCTGCTTTCCGACCTGGTGCTTCGGCCTACCGGCGATGCTCAAGGGCTACTGCGACCGCGTGCTCATGCCCGGTGTTGCCTTCGACCTCAGCGACCCAGCCAACGTACGCCCATGCCTCACCCACTTGCGCCGCATCGCCGCCGTCGTCACCTACGGCCGACCGCGCTGGGTGGCGTGGAGGATGGGCGATCCGCCGCGCAAGATCGTCACCCGCTACCTGAGGAGGCTCACCGGCGGCAGGGCGCGCGTCGACTACCACGCCTACTACGACATGAACGCCGCGACGCGGCCGGCGCTCGACCGCTTCCGCGAGCGCGTCGGCCAGGCGATGGCGCAGCTCGCCTGAGCCGGGGACCATGGTCGCGCCGCCGTCCCCTTCGCTTACCGACATCGCGCAGCCGCTGGCGCGCTATGCGGCGTGGCGTCGCGCCGGCGACTTCGTCTTCTTCTCGGGCGTGATCGCCGTCGACCCGACTGCGGGGCGAATCGTTCGCGGCTACGACGACATCCCGGCCGACGTCGCCGCGCAGCTGGGCAAGACCGGCGAGTTCTCGACCGACCTCAAGGAAGGACCGATCGTCGCCCAGAGCTGGTACGTGCTCGACCGGATCCGGCGTACGGCCGAGGCGGCGGGCGGCGCGATGGCGGACGTCTTCAAGCTTACCCAGTTCTTCCGCAACCTCGATCACTTCCCGTACTACAGCCGCGTGCGCAAGATGTTCTTTCCGGGCGAGCCGCCGGTCTCGACCGTCGTCGAGGTGAGCGCGATGCTGCCGAGCGACGACATCCTGATCGAGGTCGAGGCGACCGCGTACCTGCCGCGTTGAGCGCTGCGCCGCGATTCCAGGAGCACCCCATGCTGCACGGCTACATCCCCGCCCACCGCTACCTGCCCTACCTGAGCTGGACCGAGATCGCCGCCCTGCCTGACCGCGAGAACACGGTGATCGTGCTCGCCACCGGCGCGATCGAGCAACACGGGCCGCACCTGCCGTGCGCCGTCGATTCGATCATCTCGTCGGGCGTCGTCGGCCACGCGCTGGCGCGACTCGCGGCGAGCGTACCGGCGTTCGGCATGGCGCCGATCACCTATGGCAAGTCGGAAGAACATCTCCACTTCCCCGGGACGATGACGCTGAGCGGCGAGACGCTGCTGGCGACGATGAACGAGATCGGCGAGTCGGTCTACCGCGCGGGCTTTCGCAAGCTTCTGATCGTCAACGGCCACGGCGGCCAGCCGCAAGTGATGGAGATATCGGCGCGCGAGATGCGCCTGCGCCACGGCGACTTCATCGTGGTGCCGAGCTCGACCTGGCGCGTGCCGCACGTCGGTGGTCGCTACTTCTCCGAGAAGGAGAAGAAGCTCGCGATGCACGCCGGCCACGGCGAAACCGCGATCATGCTCGCGCTCGCGCCGGAGACGGTGCACATGGAACGCGCGGTCGCCAACTACCCGCCCGAATTTCCGTCGAAGCTGCTCTCGCCCGACGGCCGCCCGGCGTGCGCCTGGACGTCGCGCGACTTCGGCCCGAGCGGCGTCATCGGCGACCCGCTGCCGGCAACACGCGAGCAGGGCGAGGCGATCCTCGACTCGCTCGCTGCCAGCTGGGCGCAGGCGATCGGCGAGCTGCACGCAGCGCGCTGGCCGGCGCGCGATGCGCAGACCTGGGGCCGCTCGCAGCACGCCGGTCTCATCGAGCGCGGCGCTGCCTGACGCGCCGCTTCCTGCAATCCACAACGCCCTGGAGACCGCATGGACATCCGCTTCACCTCGCGCGCGCTCGCCGCCGCCTGCGCTCTCGTCGCCGCAGCTCCCACGCTCGCCGACGAGAAGTTCGTCTATATGACCAACTGGTTCGCCGAGGCCGAGCACGGCGGCTTCTACCAGGCGATCGCGACCGGCCTGTACAAGAAGGCCGGGCTCGACGTCACGATCAAGATGGGCGGCCCGCAGGTCAACGTCATCCAGCTGATGGCCGCCGGCCAGGCCGACTGCGTGATGGGATCGAGCGACCTGCAGATGGTGCAGACGCGCGAGAGCGGGGTCCCGGTCGTCACCGTCGCGGCGATGTTCCAGAAGGATCCGCAGGTGCTGATCGCGCACGACGACGTCAAGTCGTTCGAGGACATGAAGACGAAGACGATCCTCATCGGCTCCGGCGCGCGGCTCGGCTACTGGCCGTGGCTGAAGGCCAAGTACGGCTTCACCGACGAACAGACGCGGCCGTACACCTTCAACATCCAGCCCTTCGTCGCCGACAAGAACCTCGTGCAGCAGGGCTACGTCACGTCGGAGCCTTACGCGATCCAGAAGGCGGGCGTGAAGGCGAACGCGTTCCTGTTCGGCGACTTCGGCTTCCCCGCCTACGCGACGACGATCACCTGCATGGACAAGACGGTGAAGGAGCGCAAGGCCGCCGTCGCCGCGTTCGTCAAGGCGAGCGCCGAGGGCTGGAAGAGCTACCTCGCCGATCCGGCGCCCGGCAACGCGCTGATCAGGAAGGAGAACCCGAGCATGACCGACGACCAGCTCGCCTACAGCGTCGCCAAGCTGAAGGAGTCGGGCATGGTCGCGGGCGGCGACGCCGCCAAGCTCGGCATCGGCACCATGACCGAGACGCGCCTCAAGGCGAGCTACGACTTCCTCGTCTCGGCCAAGCTGATCGACCCGGCGAAGGTCGAGCTCGCGAAGACCTACACCACCGAATTCATCAAGGACGCCAAGGTCCTGCCGTGAGTGTCGCCGGAGCGACCGCGGGCGACGCGGCGGCGCCGCCGCGCGCCATCGACCGCGCCTCGGCGCTCGCGGCGCTGCTGCCGGAAAAGCTGCCCGACATCGAGTGGATCACCGACGCAGCGCGCGTCGCGCGTCTGTCGCAGGACTTCGCCTGGTTCAGCCCGGTGCTGAAGCGTCGGCTCGCCGACAAGCGCGCCGACATCGCGGTGCGGCCACGCAGCGAAGACGAGATCCGTCGCGTCGTCGCCGCGTGCGCCGCCGAGCGCATCCCGATCACCTTGCGCGGCAGCGGCACCGGCAACTACGGGCAGTCGATCCCGTTGCACGGCGGCGTCATCCTCGACCTGAGCGGCTACAGCGCGTTCGGCTGGGTGCAGGGCGATGTCGGCCGTGCCCAGGCCGGCATCCGCCTCGCCGACTTCGACAAGCACGCCAGGTCGCACGGCCGGGAGCTCCGCTGGCTGCCGTCGACTTTTCGCAGCGCGACTCTTGGCGGCCTCTTCGGCGGCGGCTTCGGCGGCGCCGGCTCGATCACCTACGGGCCGATGGCCGCGCCGGGCAACGTCCTCGGCGCGCGGGTGATGACGGTCGAGCCGGAACCGCGCGTCGTCGAGCTGCGCGCGCCCGAGGCGATGCTGCTGCACCACGTGTACGGCACCAACGGCATCGTCCTCGAGCTCGAGATCGCGCTCGCACCGGCGATCGCCTGGGTCGAATGCGTCGCCGCGTTCGACACCTTCGACGCCGGCCTCGAATTCGCGAGCGCGCTGGCGAGCGCGCCGGGTATCGTCAAGAAGGAGATCTGCTTTCTGACGTCGGCGGTTGTCGATCTCATCCCGCCGCTGCGCGAGCTGGCGAGCGGCAGCCGTCACGCCGTGCTCCTGCTTGTCGCGCCGTCCTCCGAGCCGGCGCTGCAGGACCAGGTCGCCCGCTTCGGCGGCGGCATCGTGCAGCGCAAGAGCGCCGACGAGGTCGCGGCGAGCCACCGCACGCTGCTTGAATACACCTGGAACCACACGACGCTGTGCGCGCTGAAGCTCGACAAGAGCCTGACCTACATCCAGAGCCGTTTCGACCCGCCGCGCCATGTTGCGCAGGCGAAGGCACTCGAGCGAGCGCTTGGCGGCGAAGTGCTGATGCATCTCGAATTCCTGCGTGGGATGGACGGCGCCTTCAACTGCAGCGGCCTGCAGCTCGTCCGCTATCGCAGCGACGCGCGCTTGGAGGAGATCATGCAGATTCATCGCGACCACGGCGTCTCCATCAACAACCCGCATGTGTTCATCGTGGAGGACGGCAAACAGGGCGGCAATCTCGATCCCGCGATCATCGAGATGAAGCGACGCTTCGATCCGCTCGGCCTGCTCAATCCCGGCAAGCTGCGCAGCTGGGGTGCGCCATGCTGACGACTCGCCAGGCGGTATTCCGCAAGTTCTGGCACGCGACGATGCCGCTGGCGATGCTGCGCGACGGACCGCAGCCGTTCACGCTGCTCGGCGAGAACCTCGTCCTCTTCCTCGACGAGGACGGCGCGCCGGCGGCGCTGAAGGACCGCTGCTGCCACCGCACCGCGCAGCTCTCGAAAGGTTGGTGCCCGCGCGAGGGGCCGCTGCGTGGCAAGCTCCAATGCGGCTATCACGGCTGGACCTACGACCGCGGTGGCCGCGTCGTGCACATCCCGCAGTACGGTGCCGATCGCACGATCCCCGGCGAGTACGCGACGCCTGCGTACCGCTGCACCGCCCGCTACGGCTACGCCTGGGTCGCTCTCGAGGCGCCGATCGCCGAGATTCCGCCGGTGCCCGAGTTCGACGACCCCGCGTACCGCACCATCTTCCAGTTCTACGAAACCTGGCACACGAGCCCGGTGCGCGCACTCGAAAACAGCTTCGACAACTCGCACTTCAGCTTCGTGCATCGCGCGACCTTCGGGATCGCCAGCCAGCCGGCGCCGAGCCACTACGAGCTAATCGAGGGCGAGACGGGCTTCCACGCCGAAACCGTGGTCGCCGCCGCCAACCCGGAGAAGTTCCAGCGCATCAGCGGCAGCAGCGAGCCGGTGACGACGCGGCACATGCACAACGCGTACTTCCTGCCCTTCTCGCGCCGGCTCGACATCGAGTACCCGTCGGGCCTGCGCCACATCATCATCAACTGCTTCACGCCGATCGACGATCGTCGCATGCAGCTGTGCCAATGGCTGTTCCGCAACGACACCGAGGCCGACTGCCCAGCGCAGATGCTGATCGACTTCGACCTCGAGATCACGCGCGAGGACAAGGCGATCCTCGAGGCGACCGACCCGGACGTCGCGATCGATCCGCGTCGGCGCGGCGTCGAGTACTCGATGGAAAGCGACCGCCCTGGCATGCTGATCCGCAAGAAGCTGTTCGAGTTGCTGCGGCGTAGCGGCGAAGACGAGATCCACGCCGGCAATGTCGCGAGCGGTGAACGTCCTGGCTAGCCTGCTCGTCGATCCGAGAAGCTCCCGAAGTTCGGCGCCGATTCTCCGCAGGTGGGGGACTCGGGAGGATCGCCGCTCGATGGAGGGTAGGGTCGCCCGACTCGCCGCGATGCGAGCGGGTGATCGGCACCATTCGCCGGGAGTGCCTGGACTGGATGCTCCCGATGTCCGAGGCGCATCCGCGTTCGATCCTGCGAGAGTGGGTGACTCACTACAACGGTGGACGCCCCCACAGTGCATTGGGTCCTGGGGTGCCGGGGCCCTCCGCGTGAGGCCGCCCGAGTATCGAAGTTGGAATCCCGACCTCAACTGGCCGCAGGCGCGATCGTGCTCGCGAAATCCGTGCCGGGCGGCTTGCATCACGAGTGTCGGATTGCAATGGCGCCAGCGGGTGCGTGGTCAGTCTCGGGCAACCACCTGACATGAAGCGCTCACAACGGACAATCTCGTTGAGCGAGTCCTACGGTGCCCCACCGGACTGCACTTCTGCGGAGCACAACTGGTCTAGCGACACATGAAGACTGCCGACGCCTATTCCGATACCCTGTTACGGGTAAGGGCCGAACCCACTGTGGGTTACCGGATCGCACGGAACTGGTCGAAAGCCGCCGTGATCGGCTTGTTCCTGTTCGTTGGCTTGGTGCTGTTCGCGCGTGTGACCTTGGTTGGTCCATGATCAGGCCCGCGGTTCGATGCACTGCGATGGAGTACGGAGCCACGATGGTTTTGGACGATGAAGCGCTGATGGCACGTGCGCTCGGGCTTGCCCGGAAGAGCTATCACGAGGGGGGGTGCCCGATCGGTGCCGTATTGGCCGATTCCGGGAGCGGCGTCGTTCTCGGACAAGGTCACAACTGTCTGATCCAAGATGGCAACCCGATTGTTCACGGCGAGATGGCCGCCATCCGGGACGCGGGGCGCATGAAGAATCGTCACCACGCCACGATGTACACCACGCTTCAGCCGTGCTTCATGTGCGCGGGCATGCTTGTGCAGTTTGGCATACGGCGCGTGGTCATCGGCGATGTCATGAATGCTGCCAGTCCCGAAACGATCGAATTCCTGCGTTCGAAGGGCGTCGACGTGACCGTCCTCGATCAGACCAACAGCTCCGCGGCGCGGGGATGTATAGCGCTCTCGGCGAAGTTCCGTGTCGAACGCCCCGACCTGTGGTTGGAAGACTGGGGTGGCGGCCCCAACCCATTGCTGCCAGCTTCGCCCCCAAACAGCTGACGAAGTGGTTGTCTTCCGGCGTGGCACGGCAGATGAAGAGATGAAGAGGATGAACAGTCGCTTCTTGCGCAATACGCGCGACGCGGCGCCTACACGGCGCGGACATCATGAGCGACCTCGCCAACAATGCGGGTCACGCGCTCGCAGCCTGACTTGGCGCCGACGACCGTGAAGTTCTCTTGACGGCCGTTGGACCGAGGCCATCTTTCTCGCTGGGGGCTTCACGCCGCCGGTAAGCATTGGTCTTGCCTGGTCGCCGCCCAGGCGCACTCAGTGCTTGTTGACTGAATCGACGCATACCAAGACGCGCAAGTCTCATTCCAAAGTTTTCGCCCCTGTAGGCGCGCTGGTGACACGGGCAGGCTCATGAGCCCGAGTTCCGTCGCGGCGGGGTTTCAGACGGCTGAGAATGTCTCCCCTTTCGGAAGACTGAACAAGCTAGGGAGCTGGAGTTTCCGATCCATAGCGGCCGCCCGCTGCTGCAAGACGGGACGTTCTTCGCCGTTGCCGGATCGTTAGCGAGCCTAGCCTTTGCGCCGCATGGGGATCTGTAGGTTCGTCGGACGGTTCTGCTCGGTGTCGAAGCCCCGGCCGTCAACGTTTCTTGCGCCCCAGAAGAGATAGTCCCCCTGCACGTAGACGAGGTCGTACTCCATGAAGTTGCGGCCCTCGGCCAGGCCGAAAGGCACGAACGTCTCGCCAAGGACGCTTTGCCCTTGCCCCACCTGCCACGTCGCGAAGCCAGCAGACGCTGCACCTTGTTGAGAACGTCGGCAAACCCGGCCACCATCGGCGTTACCTCGTAGGCCTCGTCTGCGATGAAGTTCGCC
>DASXXO010000409.1:0-7222 GCA_036503045.1 Caldimonas sp.
GCGCGGCGGCTGCTCGCCAGGCGACATCTTCGTACTCTGCCGCAAGCGCGAGACCCTGCGTCTCGTCGCGGCGGCGCTCGAGCGCGTGCACGTGGCCCATTCGGCGGTCGAAGACACGACGCTCGCCTCGACTCCCGAGGCGCAGGACCTGATCGCCGTGGTCGACGCGATCGTCTCGCCGCCGCACCGGCTGTCGCTCGCACGAGCGCTGCGCAGCCCTTTGTTCGGCGCCAGCGACGCCGATCTGCTCGCGCTCTCCGCTGCGGCATCGGCCGCAGGCGACCAGGACTGGTGGCGAGCGCTGGCGGCGCTGGCGGCGCCGAGTCCGGCTCTCGCGCGCGCGCGGGCATTGCTCCAACGCTGGCGCGGTGCGGCGGCCCAGCTCCCGCCGCACGATCTGCTCGACCGCATCGTCGACGAGGGCGAGCTGCGCGCACGGACCGTCGCCGTCGTCCCTCCCGAGCAGCGCGCCCTGGCGCTCGACGCGATCGACGCTGTGCTCGCCCAGGCGCTTCTGCTTGACGGCGGCCGCTATGCGACGCCGTACGGCTTCGTGCGTGCGCTGAAGCGCCGTTCGGTCAAGAGCGCGCCGCCGCTGCGCGCGGACGCGGTCAGGCTGCTGACCATCCACGGTGCAAAGGGGCTCGAAGCCGATACGGTGTTCGTCACCGATGCCGATCCCGAGCGGCCGTCGACCGAGACGACGACGCTGCTCGTCGACTGGCCGGTCGAGGCCGAGCACCCGCTGCGCTGCGCGTTCGTGTACTCCGAGTCGCGCTGTCCGCCGTCGCTCGCGACGCTGCTCGGCGTCGACATGGCGGCGCGCGCGCGCGAGGAGATGAATGGCCTCTACGTTGCCATGACGCGGGCCAAGCGCGAGCTTGTGTTCAGCGCCACCGAGCCGTTCCAGGCGCCGGCGCGGCCCTCGTGGTGGCAGCGCGTCGAGCCGTTCGCCGTCGCCGTCGATCCGGATGCGGCAGCCGCGCCTTGCCTTCCGTCGGCCGGTCGCGCCGATGCGTCGCTGCGCATCTTGCCGAGGCGATCGGCGCCTGCCCACGCAGCGCCTGCGCAAGCGCAGTTGCCGCTGCCGTTCGGCGACAGCGCATCTGCACGCGCGCGCCGCGCGCCGCGGATCGTTCCCGGCGACGAGCATGCGAAGGCGCTCGGGCGCGCCGTCCATCGCTTGCTCGAATGGGCCGGCGGATCCGATGCGCCGACGTTGCTCGCAGAGCTCGCGAACGCGGCAGCGGCCGAGTTCGGAGTCGCCGCGGACGCGGTGGAGCGTCACTCCGCGGCGATCCTTCGCCATCCCGACGGCGCGCGCTTCTTCACCGGTCGGCAGATCCTCTGGAGCGGCAACGAAGTCTCGCTCAGCGATGCCGGCGACGTGCTGCGCATCGACCGCTTGGTGCTGCTCGAGGAGGCCGGTGCTCCGACCTGGTGGGTGCTCGACTACAAGCTGCACCAGACGCCCGAGGAGCTCGCGCCTTATCGCGCGCAGCTGTTGCGCTACCGGGCGATCGTCGCGCGCGCCCAGCCGGGGGAATCGGTCCGCTGCGCCTTCGTGACCGGGGAGGGGCGGGTCGTGGAAGTCGTCTGAGGTGCAGCGCTTCACGGGATAAAGCCGCACTTTCGCCGGCTTGATCGTTCGTTAGGCAATGCCTCCGCTACGCTCCAATCCGGCAACTTCGTCCTGCTCGCGATGGCGGCTGCGCTCGACCTTCTCCTTCACCCTTCGGCCCCGGCGCGAGCGTTCGGCCGCTTCACTCTGCGCAGGGTGATCGGCAAGAGCGAGCTGACGATGGTCTGGCTGGCGGTCGACAACCGCACCGGCGTCGAGAAGATGCTGGCGATGCCGCGCGTGCCGCCGCCAGGGGGCGCGGCAACCGGCACCTGGTTGCTCGCGGCGCGGCGCGCGGCCCGGCTCGACCATCCCGGCATCGCGAAGGTCAGCGAATGCGCGGTGCACGAGCAGTGGCCGTACGTCGCGGTCGACAGGGCCGCAGGCGTCACCCTCGAGGAATGGCTGGCGCAGCATCCGCAGCCGACGGTCGAAGACGCGACCGCGTGGGTCGAGAGCGTGCTGCGCGGCCTCGCATTCGGCCACGATGCAGGCGTCGCGCACCGCGACCTGCAGTTGCACAACATCCTGATCAACGAGCGCGGGCAGGCAAGCGTGATGGCGCTCGGCGTCGCGGCCGAGGAGGTGGGCGCCGAGACCGCGGCACCCCGCACGATCGAGGGGCGCGTTGCAGCCAGGGAATCGAGCTTGCGCGCGCAACGCGCGGCGGCCGAGCACGACCTGCTCGCATGCGGCGTGGTCTTGCACCGCCTCCTCGTCGGCGCGCCAGCTCTCGATACCAACGACATCTCGCGCGTCCTCGAGCGCATCGCGCCACGCGGTCGCGAGATCGTCCGCCTGCCGTGGACGACGCCGCAGCCGATCCCGGAAGCGCTGCGCGCGATCGCCAACCGAGCCACGGCGGCACAGGTGCGCCTGCGCTACCGCAACGCACGCACGTTCCTCGGGGCGATCGCCGGCTGGCGCGAGTCGGCTGCCCAGGACGACGGCGGGCCGATCGCGCTCTTGCTCGATCGCCTGCACAGCGTCGGCCACCTCCCGGCGCTGCCCGGGCTCGGTGCGCGCGTGCAGCGCGTCACGTCGATCGAGAGCCAGCGCACCGACCAGATCGCGCGCCACCTCCTGCCCGACATGGCGCTTTCGTTCGAGCTCCTGAAGACGCTCAGCTCGGCGCGCGTGCAGGGGACGCAGATCCCGGGCAACGGACCGGTGCTGACGCTGCGCCGGATCGTCGCGCTGATCGGCGTCGACGGCGTCCGCGCGGCGGCCAACACCTTGCGCGCCTGGCCCGGCGCGGTCGACGGCGAGCGCGCACGCGCGCTGCGCGAGACGATCGATCGCATCCGCCTTGCGGGCCACCTCGCGCAGGCGCTGCGGCCCGCGGGATACGACCCGGAGGCCATCTATCTCGTCACCGTCCTGCAGAACCTCGGCTGGCTGATGCTGCGCTATCACTTCGCCGACGAAGCCGAGCAGATTCGCCAGCTCATGCAGCCGGTCGCGGCACTGCGCAGCGATGGCGAGCTCGTCGCGGCCGAGCAACCAGGGCTCGACGAGGATGCCGCAGCGTACGCGGTGCTCGGGGTCGCCGTCGAGTCGTTCGGCAGCGCCGCAGCGCGCCAGTGGGGCCTCGGCGCCGAGGTCATGCACATGATCCGCCGGCTGCCGGTCGATGCGCCGGTGCGCAAGCCCGACGATGACAACGAGCTGCTGCGCATCGTCGCCAGCGCAGCCAACGAGGCGATCGAGGCGCTCGATCTGCCGGCGCCGAAGGCGGCGGCGGCGCTCAACGAAGTGGTCTCGCGCTATGCGCGTACGTTGCGCCTCACGAACCGGATCCTCGACAACGCCTTCGAGGACGCGCGGGCGGCGCTGCGCGGCGACGGCGCGCTCGCTGCGCTGCGGCGCGCCGACAGCGGTGAGTCCGACGGCGCGGCCAGCGATCAGGGCGCGCAAGCGCCGCTTGCTGCGCCGGCGACGACGCTACATCGCGATCAGCACGGCTGAGCTGGCGGCGACCGCCATCACCAGCGCGAGGGCGAGAAGCCTGGCGGGGATCGTGGACAGGCGCGAACGACGGGCGGACAGCCCTTCGGAAAGGTGCGAGGCGGAGTCGACGAACGGAGAGCGCATGACGAGTGGTGCTATGGCGTGCTGCCACTTTACGGATCGCGCGCGCGATCGTGAATCCATCCGACGAGGGATGCGCTGCGACGGCGCGCCCAAGCGCGCAGAGGGAAACGCGCGCGCTCAGCGGCGCACGGGTTGCGCTTCGACGAGCAGCGGGGGCGCGAGCTGCGGCCGTTCCGCGTTAGCTTGCCGGCGTGCGGCGACGCCGCGGGTCGGGCGTCGCGCGACGTACGTGCCAGCCGAACTCGGCGGCACGTTGGCGGGGACCCAGTGGCCGTCGCGCGTGCGATGCGCGGGGACGACGACGTCGCCCGGCGCGGCCTGCGCGCCGGCGGCGATCAACGCCAGCAGCGAGCAGAAGGCGACGAGCGGACCGGCGTTTCTCATGATCGACTACTTGGCAGGCCTGAGAGGCTTGGCGTCCTTGAACAGCGGGACCGCGTAGGGGTCCTGGGTGCCCTCGCTACCCGCGTCGGGGTTGACGTTGCTCTTGGCAGAGCGGTTGTCCACCTTCGTGTTGCCGGGGTTCGTCGCCAGGCGGGGTGCCACGGATTTTTCATCCTTGGCGCCGTTGCCCGCAGTCGCTTGCGAGCCACCCTTGGCGACAGCCGGGCCGCTGGCCGACAGCAGCAGCAGCAGGGTGGGCAATGCGAGCGAGATGAGCCGGCCTTTGTTCACGCAGTTCTCCAGGTCGCCGCCACATTGCGGCATGCAAGAGTGTTGGTGACAGTGTGGCGCCCGGCGGTGCTCTCCGTGTGATGCAGTTTGCAAGAGGAGCGCTCTGTGGGTTAAACGGTGTATCCGTTCAACCCTGGGGCGGGGCGCTGGCACCCGGAAGGGGGTGACGAGCCTGACCCCGGCACTGGTCGCAACGGTTGGGGCTGCTTCGTTCCCGACCTGACCCGGTTCGCCGCGCTCCCATGCGGGGAGGCCCGTCGACGTCGATTCTAGGCGTCAGGCGTGCGACGGGCGTCCGCTCAGAGGCGAACACCGAGTTCGCTACCGGCGTATTCCACGCCAAGCGGCTCGATGACGAGCCGGCGCGGCCCGGCCTCGACGCTCCCGGCAGCCCACGCGTCGACGCCCGCCTTGCGCGCGACGGCGACCGCCTGTTCGGCGTCTTCCGCCGGGACGAACACCGCGAAGCCCGCGCCCATGTTGAACGTACCGTAGGCTTCGCGCGCCTCCAGGCCGGCTTCGTGCTGCAGGAACGACAGCACCGCGGGGACGTCGGGCAGGTGGCGGATCCGGTAGGTGAGCTCGGCCTTGTGGCGCATGAGCTTGCGCCAGCCGTGACCGGTGATGTTGACCGCGTAGCGGACGCGGATCCCGGCCCGAAAGAGCGCCTCCGTGATCGGCGGATAGAGCACGGTCGGCGCGAGCAGCGCCTCGCCCAACGAGATCGGCACCGCGCTTGTCGAGACCGCCGTGCGGTAGCCCTGCGGCAGTCGCTCGGCGACGCTGCGCGCGAGGCTCAGTCCGTTGGCGTGGATGCCGCTCGAGGCGAGCAGGACGATCGCGTCTCCCGGCGCGAGATGATCGCCGAGCGAGAGCCGCGACTTCGGGCTGACGATGCCCGTGCACGCGGCGGCGAGGTCGACGCGACCTCCTTCGACGATGCCGGCGAGTGCCGGCGTCTCGCCTCCGCCCCAGGACATTCCGCACTGCTCGCAGGCCTGCTTCCAGCCGGCGACAAGCGCTTCGGCGCGCTCCGCGTCGTCGAACCAGTCGGAGCCACCGGCAGCCCAGTACGCCTGGACGACGAGCGGCGTCGCGCCGACGGTGACGAGATCGTTGACCGCCATCGCGATCGTGTCCTGCGCGATCCCCGCGTACGCGCTCTTGCCGGTGATCGCCGCCATCGCGTCGGCGACCAGCGCCTTCGAGCCGAGGCACTCGACGATGCTCGCCAGGTAGAACGGTCCGACGTCGACCACGTACGCGGATTCGCCGCGCGAAGCCTCGACCTCGCTGAAGCCGTGCCGGTCGAGTTGCGCGCCGGTCGCCAGCGCGGCGCGCTGCGCCGCGAGCTTGAGCGGATCGATGCGGTCGTAGTCGACGCCGGAGGCGCCGTAGCTGAGCGCACCGGCCGGGTGCGGAGACATCGGATGCGGTGCGGCCACGGTGGCTTCGATTATCCCGCAGCGCCGATAGCGGCGAGGGCGGCCCGTAGAATGGATCGCATGTCGTCCACGGTGCTGGCGCGCAAGTACAGGCCGCGCAATTTCGAGACGCTCGTGGGCCAGGCGCACGTGGTTCAGGCGCTCGCCAACGCGCTCACCCAGCAGCGCCTGCACCACGCTTATCTCTTCACCGGGACGCGCGGCGTCGGCAAGACGACGATCGCGCGCATCCTCGCCAAGTCACTCAACTGCACCGGCCCCGACGGCAGCGGCGGCATCACCGCGCATCCCTGCGGCGTGTGCGCCGCGTGCCTCGACATCGACGCCGGCCGCTTCATCGACTACGTCGAGCTCGACGCAGCGTCGAACCGCGGCGTCGACGAGATCACGCGCCTGCTCGACCAGGCGGTCTACAAGCCCGTGGTCGGCCGCTTCAAGGTCTACCTGATCGACGAAGTGCACATGCTCTCGACGACTGCCTTCAACGCGATGTTGAAGACGCTCGAGGAGCCGCCCGAGTATCTGAAGTTCATCCTCGCGACGACCGACCCGCAGAAGGTGCCGGCAACCGTGCTGTCGCGCTGCCTGCAGTTCAACCTGCGCCCGATGGCAGTCGAGACGATCGTCGCTCACTTGCAGGCGATCCTCGGCACCGAAGGAGTCGAGGCCGCGCCGAGCGCGCTCAGGCTGATCGCGCGCGCTGCGCGCGGCTCGATGCGCGATGCGCAATCGCTCGCCGATCAGGCGATCGCGCACGGCAGCGGCCGGATCGAGGAGGCCGGCGTGCGCCAGATGCTCGGCGCGGTCGATCGCACCCACGCGACCCGCTGCATCGAGGCGGTCGCGCGCCGCGACGGCGCCGCCTTGATCGCGGCGGTCGATGGCCTGCGCGAGCTGGGCCTCTCGGCCCAAGGCGCGCTCGAGGAGATCGCGACGTTGCTCCAGGAGATGGCCATCGCCCAGGTCCTGCCCTCGAGTGTCGAGACCGACGACGACGACGAGCGCGCTGTCGCGCGCCGGCTCGCCGGGGTCCTGCCCGCCGACGAGACCCAGCTTCTCTACAGCATCGTCTTGGCAGGCCGCGCCGAGCTCGTCCTCGCGCCCGACGAGTACAGCGGCCTGGTGATGATCCTGCTGCGGATGCTCGCGTTCGCACCCGCCGATCACGGAACGGCGCTGCCCGCGCCTCCTCCGGGCCCGGCGTCATCGCCTGCGCCGCGACCATCTGATTCCTCGGCGCCGCGCGCGGAAAAGGCGGTCGCGCCAGAGGTCGCCGTGCCGGCGGGCGACGCGCCGAGTCAGGCGCAGATCGAGGGCACGCGCGCCGCCGATCTCTGGGTCGAACTCGTGCAGCAGCTCGTCGCGGGCGGGCTCGTCGCGGCGATGG
>DASXXO010000410.1:0-2184 GCA_036503045.1 Caldimonas sp.
CTCGGCGGCGCGCGCGCGGGCGACCTCTATCTCGAGATCGCCCTCAACCCGCATCCGCTCTTTCGCGTCGACGGCAGCGACGTCTACGTCGACCTGCCGCTCGCGCCCTGGGAAGCGGCGGTCGGCGCGACCGTCGACGTGGCGACGCCCGAGGGCACGGTGCAACTGACGGTGCCGAAGAACTCGGCCGCCGGGCGGAAGCTTCGCCTCAAGGGCCGCGGATTGCCGGGCAAGAACCCGGGCGATCTGTACGCGGTGCTGGGGATCGTGCAGCCACGGGCCGAGAGCGACGCGGCGCGCGCCGCCTACGAGAGCCTCGCCAAGGCGTTCCCGAACTTCCAGCCGCGAGCAAACCTGCAAGGTTGACCTTCGGACTTGCCATGAACCAGCGAACGATCTCCGGCGCCTTGCGCGGCAGCATCGTCGAAGAGGACGTGGAGCTGACGACGCTCGAGCTGTGCCGCGCCTGCCGCCTCTCGGAGCAGCAAATCGAGCTCTGGGTCTTCGAGGGCGTGCTCGAGCCGCGCGGCGAGTCGCGCGACTCGTGGCGCTTCGGCGGCGATTCGCTCGCGCGCATGCGTGTCGCGACGCGCCTGATGCGCGATCTCGAACTCAACGCCCCGGGTGCCGCGCTCGCACTCGACCTGCTCGAGCGGATCGCCGAGCTCGAATCGCGCCTCGCGCGCTGAATGCCATGCCCAAGCTCGCCGCTTCCTTGCTGCTCGCCGCGGGAGCATCGCTCGTCGCTGGCTGCGCCGGCCCCGACGCCAGGGTGACGGGCAGCGCCGCGCTGACGCGCGCCGACATCGAGACGATCGTCGCCGCGCCCGATCGCAGCGACGCAGACCGGCGCAACGACCTGCGCAGAAAGCCCGTCGACCTGCTCGAGTTCACGGGCGTGCGGCCCGGGATGACGGTGCTCGACGTCAGCGCCGCCGGCGGCTACACGAGCGAGCTGCTCGCGCGCGCGGTCGGCCCGAGCGGGCGCGTGTACGGGCAGACCGCGCCGCGCGACCCGAACCGCGCGCCGCCAGCAGCCTCCGAGAGCGGCGCGCCAGCGACGCCCGCCGCGCCCGCGTCGTCTCCCGCGGCGAGCGCGTCAGCGCCGAGCCCGCCGTCGCCCTTCGCCGTGCGGATCGGCAGGTTCCAAGGCAACAACATGGTCCAGGTCGTCGCGCCGTTCGAGTCGCCGGCGCGCGATCTCCGCCCGGGCGGCGTCGACCTCGTGACGCTGATGTTCAACTACCACGACATGGGCCACCTCGGCGTCGACCGCGCGCGCATGAATGCGGCGATCTTCGCGGCGCTGAAGCCGGGCGGCTCGTACGTCATCGCCGATCACTCGGGCCGCCCCGGCACCGGCATCTCGGAATCGGGGACGCTGCATCGGGTCGAGGAAGCGTTGGTGCGCCGCGAGGTCGAAGCGGCGGGATTCCGGCTCGCCGCCGAAGGCACGTTCCTGCGCAACCCGGCCGATCCGCGCGACCGCAACGTGCCCGATCCGCCGCAGCCGAAAGACGAGTTCGTCCTCAGGTTCGTGAAGCCCTGATCCGCTTGCGCAGAGCACGCTCGGGCTTCGCGGCACGCGCGATCGGCACGCCGGCGTTGGCCTTCACTTCCTTCAGCACGACGCTCGAGCGGATGTGCGTCACGCCCGGCAGCTTGAACGCCGTGTCGTGCAGGAAAGCCTCGTAGCTCTTGATGTCCTCGACCAGCACCATGATGCTGTAGTCGGCCGCGCCCGTCGTGCTGTAGCAGCTGACGATCTGCGCGCACGCGGCGACCGCGCGCTCGAACTCGCGCACCGTGTGCTCGGTGTGCTGCGTCAGGTTGACCTCGGCGAGGACGCACAGCGCCAGGCCGACGCTCTCGCGGTCGATCGCCGCGCCGTAGCCGCGGATCACGCCGGCGGCCTCGAGGTCCTTGACGCGCTTCCAGCACGGTGTCGCGCTCAGGCCCACCGCGGCGGCGAGCTGCTGCACGGTCTGGCGCGAATCGCGCTGCAGCGCCTCGAGGATTGCATGGTCTTTGCGATCAAGAACAATCATTCTGTCGTAAGCCTAGATCTGATGAATTCATTCCCCATTCTGCCGAATTTGAGGTAATCAAAGAAGCCTGTTCTTCGACTTCGACCGTAAATTGACGCCTTGAGCCTTGTCCGATCGGAGTCGCTATGACTGAAAC
>DASXXO010000411.1:0-4824 GCA_036503045.1 Caldimonas sp.
CATCTGGACGCCGAACGCGAGGAACGCGTACAGGCCGAGCGGCGAGCGTACGCTCCAGGCGAAGACGCGCGCGGTCTCGCGCACCGCGTCGGCGAACGAGCCGTGGCCGAACGCGAGGTCGTTCGACGCTTCGAGCTGCTGGTATTCGAACGCGGCGATCGTCTCCGTCGCCACGGAGAAGAACACGGGCCGCAGCACTTCGGCGAGCGCGGGAAGGAGGAGGCAGGCGGCGATCAGGATCGCAAAACCGCGATCGTCGAGCCGGCGCAGCGCGAGCAGAGCGAAGCCGAGCAGCGCGTAGATGACGAGGACGTCGCCCGACCAGAGCAGCATCGCGTGGACGAGGCCGACGACGGCGAGGAACGCCAGCCGGCGGCAATAGACATCTGCCGGCCGGTTCGGCCGCGCCGGTACGGCGAGGCGTGCGGCGCGCGCGCGCTCGGCGTCGCCGAGGCGCGCCATCTGGATCGCGAAGCCGACGCCGAAGACGAAGCCGAACAGGAGATTGAACTTGCCGGCGAAGAACAGGTCGCGCAGGGCGGCGACCGACGCATCGAGCGCGTTCGCCGGCGGCGTCGGGGCGGCGAACAGCGAACGGCTGAAGCCCGGCATGTTCATAATGAAGATGCCGAGCAGCGCGAAGCCGCGCAGCACGTCGAGCGCGGCGATCCGGTCGGGCTCGGCGAGCGGCGCCTCGGCGTCGGCGCAACGAGTCGAGTCGGCGGCGGCGCTCACGCGCCGACGGTAGCGCAAACAAGCAGCGGATCGTCGCGCCGCAGCGTCGTCGCCAAAGGAGAGTCGTTGATGTTCGAGACCGCCATCGCCGGCAGCCTGCCGAAGCCTTCGTGGCTGGCCGAGACCGAGACGCTCTGGCCTGAGTGGAAATCGGGCGGCGCCGAGCTCGAGCGCGCCAAGGCCGACGCGACGCTCCTCTGGCTCAAGGAGCAGGAGGATGCCGGCATCGACGTCGTCGGCGACGGCGAGCAGTCGCGCCAGCACTTCGTCCACGGCTTCCTCGCGCAGGTCGAGGGCGTCGACTTCGCGCACAAGGTGAAGATGGGGATCCGCGACAACCGCTACGAGGCGATGGTGCCGCAGGTCGTCGGGCCGCTTCGCCTCGCCGGCCGCGTCCACGCGAGCGAAGCGCGCCTGACGCGCGCGCACACTGGGCGCAAGGTCAAGTTCACCTTGCCCGGGCCGATGACGATCGTCGACACCGTCGCCGACCGCTACTACGGCGGCGACGCGGCGGGGCGCGTCAAGATGGCGTTCGCGTTCGCCGAGCTGCTCAACCAGGAAGCGCGCGCGCTCGAGGCCGACGGCGTCGACATCGTCCAGTTCGACGAGCCCGCGTTCAACGTCTACATGAAAGAGGCCGCCGACTGGGGCGTCGCCGCGCTCGAGCGCGCCGCCGCGGGCCTCGCCTGCAAGACCGCGGTCCACATCTGCTACGGCTACGGCATCAAGGCCAACGTCGACTGGAAAGCGACGCTCGGCGATGAGTGGCGCCAGTACGAGCAGGTGTTTCCGGCGCTCGCGAAGAGCCGCATCGACCAGGTCTCGCTCGAGTGCTACCACTCGCACGTCCCGGCCGAGTTGATGCGCCTGCTCGACGGCAAGGACGTGATGGTCGGCGTGATCGACGTCGCCTCCGATGCGGTTGAGACTGCCGAGGAGGTCGCCCAGACGATCGGCCGCGCGCTCCGCTACGTTGCCGCCGAGCGGCTCTTCCCGTGCACCAACTGCGGCATGGCGCCGATGCGGCGCGAGGTCGCCGAAGCCAAGCTCGGCGCGCTCGCGCAGGGCGCGGCGCTGGCGCGCGCCCGCCACGGGCGATGACCGCGACGACGCTCGCGATCCCCACCACGCCGCTCGACACGCTCGTCGCGGCGCTCGCCGAGCGCGGGCACGCGCTGCTCGCGCCGGCCGACTTCGTGCGCTTCGCGTCGGCAACGACCGGCGCGCTCGACACGCTCAAGCCATCGTGGGACGCGCTTCCGCCCGATGCGCATCTGCGCGATGGCGGCCGCTATCGGCGCCGTCGCCATGCGAGCTTTGTCGTCGAAGGACGGGAGGTTCGGCTCGTCGCGCCGCGCGCGCACTGGCAGCCGGTCGAATACAACGCGCTGCACGGCGGGATCGAGCGCTGGTTCGAGCCGATCGAAGGCCCGGTGCTTGCATCGCCTGCGTGGCGAACGATCCTGCTGGCGTTCGCTGACCTCGCGTCGAGACTGAGGGGCGCGCGGCCGTGGTTCGTCGAGGCGCACCAGTTTCGCATCGACACGACCGACGGCATCGGCCGGCCGACGCCGGAAGGCGCGCACCGCGACGGCGTCGATTTCGTCGCCGTCGTCCTCGTCGATCGCCACGCCATCAAGGGAGGCGAGACGCGCGTCTTCGCCGCCGACGGGCCGACGGGACTGCGCTTCACGATGCTCGAGCCGTGGACCACGCTCGTCCTCGATGACGCGCGCGTCATCCACGAGAGCACGCCGATCCAGCCGCTCGAAGGTCGCGGCCATCGCGACACGCTCGTCCTCACCTATCGCGCCGGCTCGTTCCAGGGGCCCGCGGTGTCTTCCACTTAGATCGAATTCGCTTCGATCCGTGCGTCAGGAGCCTCGCATGTGGACAACCGCTCTCTTCGTCATCGTCGTTCTCGTCGCCGGTCTGCTCGTCGCCGCCGCGCTGCGGCCGAACGACTTCGCCGTCCGGCGCAGCGCCGCGATCCGCGCCGCTCCCGACCGGATCTATCCGCTGCTGGCGGACTTTCGCCAGTGGCCGGCGTGGTCGCCGTGGGAAAAGCTCGACCCCGAGATGAAGCGGACGCTCTCCGGCGCGCCGATGGGCAGCGGCGCGGTCTACGCGTGGGATGGCTCGAGCAAGGTCGGCGCCGGCAGGATGGAGATCAGGGACGTCGTGCCGCCCTCGAAGGTCGTCATTCAGCTCGACTTCATCCGCCCGTTCGAAGGCCACAACGTCACCGAGTTCACGCTCGCGCCGCGCGGCGAGGCGACCGAGGTGCAGTGGACGATGCGCGGCCCGGCCACATTCGTGATGAAGCTGATGGGCTTGTTCACCAACATGGACAAGATGATCGGCAAGGACTTCGAGACCGGCCTCGCCAACCTCAAGGCGGTGGCGGAGAAGTGAGCCCGGCGCTGCGCTCGAGCGCTTCGCGCACTTGCGCCGCACGCGGAATCGGCTCGACGGCGCCGAAGCCTTCGGTCGAGAGCGCCGCCGTCGCGGCGGCGTAGCGTCCGGCGTTCTCGAGGTCGTCGCCGGCGACGATGCGGGCGACGAAGGCCCCGCCGAACGCGTCGCCGGCACCCGTGGCGTCGACCGGCCGGCACGGGTGCGGCGCGATGCGCAGCCGCCGCGCCGCGTCGGCGACCCACACGCCACTCGCGCCGTGCTTCAGCGCGACGATGCGGGCGCCCCGGCCGAGACAGTGGTCGATCAGCGCGTCGGCCTCCTCGAGCGCGGTGAGCGCGGCAAGGTCGTCGTGACTCGGCAGGCATATGTCAGAGAGCGCGATCGCCTCGTCGATCACGGCGCGCGCGACCGCGATCGGCCAGAGTTTGGCGCGAAAGTTGGTGTCGAACGAGACCAACGCGCCGGCGTCGCGCGCAGCGCGCATCGCTGCGAAGCAGGTCGCGCGCGCCGTCTCGGAGATGGCGAGCGAGATGCCCGAGACGTGGAGGACACGCGCCGCGGCGATGGCCTCGCGCGGTAGCTGGTCCGGGCGCATCCGGCTCGCCGCCGAGCCGCTGCGGAAGAAGCTGAAGTGATGGCCGGCCGCGTCGTGGGTGACGAAGTAGACCGCGGTGAACGCATCGGCATCGGTTGCGACGCCCGAGTCGTCGATCCCTTCGGCGCGCCACATCGCGCGCAGCATTGCGCCGTAGACGTCGTCGCCGAGCGCGGAGAGATAGCCGACGCGCGCGCCCTGGCGCGCCGCCGACACCGCGAAGTTCGAGGTGTCGCCGCCGAAGCCCTGCAGATAGATGCGCCCGCCCGCCGCGCCGGTCTGGTTGAACTCGACCATCGCCTCGCCGAGGGCGAGGATGTCGGCCACGGCGCGGGACAGCGAGCGGCGTTCGACGCCGAGCTCAGGCGGCGGTCGTCTGCTGGATGCCGGCGATCGCCCACTCGCGGCTGCCGTCGCTGGGCTTGACGAGGTGCCAGACCTCGTCGAACGGTGCGGCGACTCCGTTGTCCTCCTCGCGGATCAGGCCGTGGAAGCGCACGCTGACGATCTGGCGATCGGCTTCGCTCGCGACGTCGAGCACCTCTGCGTCGACGCGGACGACGTCAGTGCGCTGCGCCGCGCCGCCGCGCTCCTGCAGGTCGAGCTTGATCACGGCGAACATCTCCGGCGTCGTGAAGGCGCGTAGGTCGTTCAGGTCGCCGGTGTCGTTCGCCGCCTGCAGGCGGATGAAGATCATCTTGGCGATGCGCTCGAAGCCGGCGCTGTCGAAGCCGGCGGGCAAGCTGGGCGTGCTCGTCGAAGCGGGTGCTGCGAACGCGCTTCCCGCCGTCGGTGCGGCGGCACCCGAGCCGAACGCGTTCGATGACTGGTCGAGCTGCGCTCCCGCGCCGGCGTACTGCACCGCGCCTGCACCCTGCGCGGGAGCGAAGCGGCGCATCACGAAGCGGATCGCCGCGATCGCGACGATCGCGAGCAGCAGCAGCATGACGATGTTGCCGAACTCGGCGCCGAGGCCGAGATGGCTCATCAGGGCGGCGATTCCGAGGCCAGCGGCGAGGCCGGCGATCGGGCCGAGCCACGAGCGCCGCGGCGCTGCGGGCGCAGCTGCCGCC